>CAZDXX010000184.1:0-3174 GCA_964509595.1 uncultured Oscillospiraceae bacterium | reverse complement strand
TGGCCGAAGGCGCTCTGCGCGTCATGAAGGGCGAAGAGACCGCTCACGTTTACGAGGGCTAAGAACCCCTTATTTCAGAAAGGAGTTTAATCACTATGGTACTGCGTAATTTGGATCAGATCCTGGATATGGCCAAGGGCTTTGAGACCAAGCAGATCGTTGCCGTTGCCGGCGCCGCTAAGGACGCTGTCATCGACGCCGTTCTGGAGGCTGTTGACGCCGATCTGGTTACCCCCATTCTGGTTGGCGAGACCGCCAAGATCCAGGAAATGCTGGTTGCTCGCGGCCGCAAGGCTGACGAGTTCGAGATCGTTGAGACCTACGAGGGTCAGACCCCTGCTGACACCGCTGTTGAGCTGATCAAGGCCGGCCGCGCCGGCTTCCTGATGAAGGGCTCCGTGGAGACCTCTGAGCTGCTGCACCCCGTTGTCAAGCGTGAGAACGGCCTGCGTACCGGCCGCACCATCTCCCACGTTGCTTTCTATCAGCTGCCCTTCCATGATAAGCTGCTGATCACCACCGACTGTGGCATCACCGCTTATCCCGATGTCAACAAGAAGAAGGACATCATCCTGAACGCTGTTGAAGCTCTGCACCTGCTGGGCTACGAAGAGCCTAAGGTCGCTGTTCTGTGCTGCAAGGAGACTCCCGACAAGGGTCTGCCCGAGACTCTGGAAGCCCGCGAGCTGCAGGAAATGTGCGAACGCGGCGAGCTGGGTAAGTGCAAGGTCGTTGGTCCCATCTCCTATGACCTGGCTATGAGCAAGAAGCGCGCCGAGCTGAAGAAGTATGACTGCCCCTACTGTGGTGAGTTCGACATTCTGGTCGTGCCCAACATCCACGCCGGTAACATTCTGGGCAAGTGCCTGGAGCTGCTGCCTGACGCTGAGATGTGCAGCTATGTCTCCGGTGCTCGTATCCCCATCGTTCTGACCTCCCGTGCAGCACCTGCTAAGGAGCGTCTGACCTGCATGGCTCTGGCCGGCATTATCGCTGCTAACCGCGCAAAGCAGGAAGGCTAATTTGTTCTTTTGATGCATGATAAAACCCCGACGGATTTTCCGTCGGGGTTTTTCTTGTCTTTGGTTTTAATTCTTAGCAGCAGCTGCATCCACACGTTCAGAAATATAAGCGCCAACCTGGTTCTTTTCAATTCCCAACGCTACGGCAAATTCTCCGTCTAATAAATCCTCTGCCCGTTTCATAAAACGCTCATCCACTGCACCAAACTTACGATGCTGACTAAGCAAATCCTGTTTCTTTGCATAGATGGACATAGCCAATTCGATCAAATCTGCACAGTCGTGACTTTTTAGATATATGTTATAGTGCTCTTCCAGCTCGCGTAAGGCTTTGTTGTGATAAGCTTCAATTTCCATGGTTGGAATTTTATCGATTAGTGCATCTGCCTCTTCCTTGGAAATTACCGGGCGCATAAACGCCTTCGTATCCACCGGCGTGTAGATCATACCATCCTGATAAACCGGCGACAGCGCATAGTACAATTTACTTTTATCCTTTTCAAAGTCCGGCGTTGTGATCGCTTCTACTTTGCACACACCAGTGCTTCCGTAAATGATCATATCTCCAGGCTGATACATGACGACATTTCCTCCATCTTTTAAACAAAAGGCGTGTAGCTCCAACACACACAGGAACTACTCGTCGTATATTCATTGTACACCATTTTGCAAAAAAATGTAAGAAGAATTTCAAAATGCGCTGATGCAAAAATGCGCTCAACGGTATGTTGAGCGCATTTTTAGTACAAATATCGCTTATTCAAGCACTGCGCCGCGAGCAGCAGAAGTGACCAGTTTGGCATAGCGAGCCAGATAACCGGTCTTGATGCGCGGCTCAGGGCATACCCATGCAGCCTTACGGGCAGCCAGAGTTGCCTCGTCCACCTGCATCTCGATCTTGCAGTTAGGAATGTCGATGGAGATCATATCACCTTCCTGAACAAAGGCGATGGGACCGCCCAGAGCAGCCTCGGGAGACACATGGCCAATGGAGGCGCCGCGGGTTGCGCCGGAGAAACGGCCGTCGGTGATCAGAGCCACTTCCTTATCCAGCCCCATGCCTGCGATAGCAGAGGTGGGATTCAACATTTCACGCATACCAGGGCCGCCCTTGGGGCCTTCGTAACGGATGATAACCACATCGCCAGCCACGATCTTACCTTCATAGATAGCTGCGATGGCGTCATCCTCACTATCAAATACACGGGCGGGACCAGTGTGAACCATCATCTCAGCAGCTACAGCGGAACGCTTGACCACGCAGCCCTCGGGAGCCAGATTGCCCTTTAGAACAGCGATACCACCGTCGGCGGAGTAGGGATTCTCAATTGGACGGATGACCTCAGGATTGCGGTTGACCACACCCTCCAGATTCTCGCCCAGAGTCTTGCCGGTAACAGTCAGAACAGAGGTATCCAGCAGGTTCTTCTTGGTCAGCTCCTTCATCACGGCGTGAACACCGCCAGCACGCTCCAGATCCTCCATGTAAGTCTCTCCGGCAGGAGCCAAATGGCACAGGTTGGGAGTACGGGAGGAAATTTCGTTGGAAATATCCAGAGACAGATCAATGCCGCACTCATGAGCAATAGCAGGCAGGTGCAGCATGGTGTTGGTGGAGCACCCCAAAGCCATGTCCACAGTATCGGCGTTGTGGAAAGCTGCCTCGGTCATGATGTCACGGGGGCAAATATTATTCTTCACCAGTTCCATAATCTGCATACCGGTGTGCTTGGCCAGACGCAGACGGGCAGACATGACGCCGGGGATGGTGCCGTTGCCAGCCAGAGCCATACCAATGGCCTCGGTCAGGCAGTTCATAGAGTTTGCGGTATACATGCCGGAGCAAGAACCGCAAGTAGGACAAGCGTTGTTCTCGTACTCCTCCACACCTGCCTCATCCAGCTTGCCTGCCTTGTAGGCACCGACAGCCTCAAACATGTGGCTCAGGCAGGTGCGGCGGCCATCGTTCAGGGTACCGGCCAGCATGGGGCCACCGGAGCAGAAAATAGTGGGGATGTTCAGACGGGCAGCAGCCATCAGCAGACCGGGAACATTTTGTCGCAGTTAGGAATCATGACCAGGCCATCGAACTGATGGGCCATCGCCATAGCCTCGGTAGAGTCGGCAATCAGATCACGAGTGACCAGGGAGT
>CAZDXX010000183.1:0-3208 GCA_964509595.1 uncultured Oscillospiraceae bacterium | reverse complement strand
AAAAGGAGACTCGTATTTATGAAACAGAAGGTAGAATATAAAATTCAGTTGACCGGCAGTAAATTGTTCGACATGGTCATGTATAATACTGCGCAAAACCTGTGTGCAGAATATCCCGGATTGGATTTTGAGTACGGTGATACTGAGATTCGGATATTTGGCGAATTGGATGAATACTGGTACAAGAAGTATCAGGAGAGAATGTTTGGGGAAGGATAAAAAAGCTTATTCTCATCATTTTTAAAGAGCGACTCAAACCGAATCATAATTTGTGGCAGCATAACTGGGTGGAGATTTTGGAAAGTGAGTAGCGAATATATGAATGGCCGGCAGTCAGAAGACTGTCGGCCATTACATGTATTATCCCAATTATCCTGATCGACCAAAGGCTTTGGGGAAATCTGCAGTCGCGGCAGGGGATGATCATAAAAAATTAAATTTCTCTCAAATCCCGTGCCGCAGGATAGTATTTTGCAATCGACATAGCGCGTTCTTCCGGACTTAGCTTCGGCATTTTTGTCACACTAATCACCAAAACAATTCTTGCAGTATTTTATTTGATGGATGTATCAAGGTACAGTTTTTTTGCAGCATCTACAATGAGATCATCATAATGGCCGGGTTTCAGATTTCGATACAACTTGTGGTTATGGGAATCCGCAGAAGACTTATCCACGATATAGCCTACTGCATGGGGGTTGTCGCCAACATAACCTGGGGTGTGGGTGACGACAACGGTATGCTTCGCCGGAAGTGCTGCCTTGATATCTCTGCCGATTTGGCAGAAGAGTTCGCATCCTAACCCCAGAATTGCCACATCGCCGAGAATCAGCATCTCCATCTGGAGTGTCGTCGGATGTTCGGGGTCATCTACAATTTCGGGTGCGGCAAATGCAGGAGCAGGCTCGGGTCTGTCAGAACGAACTCCTGTTCCGTAGAATGCGGGTCTAGGTGGGGGATTTTCCTGCCCGTTGATACGCTTCTGATTTTCGATTTCCAAAGAGCTCTTTGCGTGTTTTATCTCGATATCGTCAATGTATTCCGTGATCTGCGCCAGTCCATTTACGGCATCGATCGCGTGCTGACGCCCGGCATGCTCCATCAACAGATGCTCAGCTCCATCGGGAAGCTCTACTCGGGTCTTATAACCGTCTGTGTAGGACAGGAAGAAGTGTTCGGATAACAGGGGATGCTGGTTTCCGGCTGCACCGCTGGTCCAGGCGACCACCGTGTCATTTCCAAAATAATCTTCTAACCACCGGCAGGTGATGCCGGTGAAATTTCCGGAGGTGGCAAATTTTCCGTTTGCGTCTTTGCCCATGGCGAAGGTAGCATGGGTGCAGTGGTTCATCAATACCGCGATCAGCTTGTCATGTTCATCGACAAATTTCAGCAGTGCCAAAGTCTTGTCGCTGTATCCGTTTGTCTCCGGGTCACAGTAATATCCGATCTCCGGAACGCGGGTGATCTCATTCGCATTGATGTAACTGTCGATTTCACCATAGCCCAGCTTAGCAGGCCGCAGCGATTCTACCGCAGCCACGGAAGCTTTCAGACTAGCTTCCAGCTCTATTTCAAAGAACAACTGACGAAATGCTGCTCGATCTGCCTCAGAGGCTCGGCGAGAACCACGATCGCAGGGAGAAGTGTGATTATGAGTAACGGTAATAATAATGTCTTCCGGGTCGTATCCGATAGCTTGTGCTATTTTATGTTCCAGAGCAGGGACCTCAGGAATATCGCTGAGTTCATAGCTGAGCAGAAGAACTTTTTTCTCTCCGGCTTCGATGGCGATAGCACGCACATTACACGCATCATATTGATCTTCGCAGACAGCGAACTGGGTATGGGCGGGATAACATTCGACAGGAACATCCAAACTAGCGATGCCTGCGCCTACTTTAAACTTGGCCATAAATATCCTCCTCGTATAATCAAAGCGGAAAACGGTGGTACATATTGTTGCCGTAAACGCGCAGTTTTGTTTTTGATGCTGCGCGATGATCATATTATACCATAAAATGCCATTGCGTGTTAATCGTTTTTGATAAACATATAAATATTTTTGCAAAAATCTTATCATTTTGACAAAGAAACGTTGAACAGGAAATGCTTGCTATATTACAGGTAAAATTTGTATGGATGGTTTAATGAGCTGCCGCCGCACCCTCGTGACTTTAGCAGAAATTCAGCTTGCGTACTGGATTACTCAAAGAGCGTTTACAAAGTTATTTTACTTTGGTATAAAATAAATGTTTTATCAAAATTACTTTTAACGTAAGGAGATAATCATGGAAAAGATTAGAATTCAAGATGATCTGTATACCTATGTCAACCAGGCAAAACTGGAGGAATTGGTGATTCCCGATGACATGCCTGTTGCAGGCGGTTTCGCCACCCTCAGCACCGAAATCGAAAAGCTCATGATCGGCGAATTCAACACCATGTGCGAGAGCGCATCCTATCCCAACGAGCATCTTACAAGAGCCTGCACCCTGTACACGCTTGCAAAGGATGTGAAGAGAAAGAAAAAGCACGGCATCAAACCGGCGCTGAAGAACTTGTCCGTCCTTAAGAAGTTGGGTACCATGCGTAGCTTTAATCTCCGCACAAAGGAGCTTATCTTAAAGGGTATCGCCATGCCCATCAGCATTGCGGTGGAGCCGAACATGAAGGACACCACCCACCACTGCGTCATGATTCAGGGTCCCAGCGTGATCCTTCCCGATTCCTCTTACTACAAGGAAGGCCGGGAGGAGCAAAGAGATGCTCTCCTGAATATGTGGAGCGGCTTTGCAAAGCAGGTGCTGGCCATCGCCGGCCACAGCGAGGAAGAATGCGATGCTCTGCTCAAGGACACCCTGGCCTTTGATGCTCTGGTTGCAAAATATGTCAAGAGTCAGGAAGAGTGGTCCGAGTACACCAAGATGTACAACCCCATGAAGACCGGCCGAGTAGCCGGTATGGTCAAGCCCCTGAACCTGAAGAAGCTGCTTTCCGACCTCTTTGGATTCGTTCCCGAGCAGATCATCGTGGCAGAACCCAGATACTTTAAGAAGTTCAAAGAGGTATTCAATCAGGACACCTTTGAGATGTACAAGAGCTGGGCCTACGTGGTGACTCTGCTGGGCAACTGCAGTTTGCTGTCCGAGGAGCTGCGTGACCTGGGCGGCGCTTTCAGCAGAGCCCTCTCCGGCATTGCCTCTAT
>CAZDXX010000182.1:0-3219 GCA_964509595.1 uncultured Oscillospiraceae bacterium | reverse complement strand
CCACCATATTGGCTAATAATAATGGCTGCTAACTTCGGATTGCAGTTTTTGATTTTCACTGGATATTGCAGCTTTTTTTCATATATAAACATTATTTTTTTCCTCCTTCTTGGAAGTTCCAAGGCCACGGATCCATAAGCCAGCTGTAGCTGTCACAAGCAGCCACGGATGCATGAGTCAAGGGTCCGTGCATCGCCTCATAGCGTTCACGACCTTCTTTTTCCAGCGCCGCATATTGTTGAAAAAGTTCAAATGCCTCATGATCATTCTGGTGAGTATCCAGATATAGTGCTAACTCAGAAAGTACAAATTCTAAAGCCTGGAGCTCAGCCAAGGGGCCGTTGACCACGTTGTTTGCCTTCACATTTGCTTTAAATGGCAGATTTAGCCCCGGAAAAAGGGTGCCATTATTTAATGCTTCGGTTTGATTATACTTTTTGCTTCCAACCTGTTGAAATGGAACATACGGAACAGCCAACGGTGCGCAAGGCGGCAGTGTTCCACAACTGTCAGCACAGACATTGTTGTTATTTTCAGGAATCAAGTTGTATTCCCCCTTTTCGAATATAGAAGGGGAGTGCTCCCTTCAAACTATCCTATGCGACAGACTGTGATTGGAAACTACTTTTATTTCAAATTTCAGTATGATATAATAAAATAAATGAATACCCTTGGACGACCTTTCATAGGTTTCGAATGGGGGTGTTCAAGATGAGAATGACTCGTTCAAGATCTTTTCATTTAACAGTAGCAATTGCGTTGATTCTTAGTTTTGTGGCATGTTATTTACACCGAATAACAACGGAAAGTGTTTTTGCACCAGCTTATTTTTCAGACGAGACAGTTGTGATCGATGCCGGACACGGTGGTGAAGACGGCGGTGCCGTCTCTGTAACCGGGGCAATCGAAAGTCACATTAATCTGGAAATTGCTCTGCGGTTAGACGAAATTTTTGGTCTGTTTGGGGTAAATTCTGTTTTACTGCGTGACAGCGATATGTCTTTACACGATTCAAATGCGGAAACCATTCGTCAGAAAAAAGTTTCGGACCTTAAAAATCGTGTTGCAATGATTGAAGCAATAGAAAATTCTGTTGTGATTAGTATTCATCAGAATACATTTTCGAGTAGCCAATATCACGGTGCTCAGGTTTTTTACGCGAATGGAGAGCTAAGCTTACCACTGGCCCAGATTACCCAAAACACCCTAAAGCAGGTTTTGGATCCGGGAAACAATCGTCAGCCTGCTGCCGTTTCTGACAGTGTGTACCTGATGAATCACATAACTTGTAAAGCGATTTTGGTTGAGTGCGGATTTCTTTCTAATTATCAAGAAGACGCTTTGTTGCAAACATCTGCTTATCAAACAAAGATCGCTCTTGCGCTTGCCGGTTCTTATTTGAGTGATCAGCAACTAAACCAGGAAGGGGAGACCATCGATGCCACCTAAAGCAAAAACAGTATTCTTTTGTACGGAGTGTGGTAACGAAACGCCAAAATGGGCCGGACAATGTCCTTCTTGCCGCGCGTGGAATACTTTAGTGGAGCAACCTGCCGAAACAAAAAAGAAAGCGTCCGGTGCATCCGGCGGTACCCTGAGAAATGCTGCATTTGACCGGCCCAAACCCATTGCGCAGGTCGAAACAACAGATGAACTTCGCTTCAATACCGGCATGTCTGAATTAGACCGCGTTCTCGGTGGTGGCGCTGTTAAAGGCTCCTTGGTTTTGGTCGGCGGCGCTCCCGGAATTGGAAAATCAACCTTGATGCTTCAAATTTGTGACAGTCTCTGTCAATTTGCTAAGGTTTTATATGTATCCGGCGAGGAATCAGAGCGACAAATCAAACTGCGTGCAGAGCGCTTAAAGGTCAGGGGAGAAGGACTATTTCTGCTGGCCGAAACAAATCTGGAAAATGTGGTTGAAGCTGTACACGAATTAAAGCCCGATGTGCTTATCGCGGACTCCATTCAAACACTGTACAATGGCGACCTTACCGCTGCCCCCGGCAGCATTGGACAGGTCAAGGACTGTACCATGACCCTGATGCAGCTTGCAAAAGGGGAGGGGATTACAGTTTTTGTCATCGGCCATGTAAACAAAGAAGGCTCCATTGCCGGTCCAAAGGTTTTGGAGCATATGGTCGACTGCGTACTATACTTCGAAGGCGAACAACACAACTCTTATCGTATTTTACGTGCGGCTAAAAACCGATTCGGAGCCACCAATGAAATCGGCGTCTTTGATATGGGCGATAACGGCCTGGAAGAGGTGCCAAACCCCTCAGAAACTTTGTTATCTGGACGCCCGCTGGATACTCCTGGCACATGCGTAACATGTGTTATGGAGGGTGTACGGCCAATTTTGGCAGAAGTACAGGCGCTTTTAGCTCCCAGTAATTTTGGAAATCCCCGAAGAACCAGTAACGGTTTTGATTACAGCCGTGCTATGATGCTTTTAGCAGTGCTTGAAAAGCGCGGAGGGCTGCTATTAGGAAATTGTGACGCTTACATTAATGTTATTGGTGGCTTATCAGTAGACGAACCAGCTGCTGATTTGGCGCTGCTTATTGCACTTGCATCAAGCTTCAGGGACAAGCCCGTTCCTGGTGATTTAGCTGCAATCGGAGAAATTGGATTGACCGGCGAACTGCGTTCTGTTAATGCACTCAGTCAACGTCTGTCCGAAGTTCGCAGATTGGGATTTAGTAAATGTTTAATTCCAGCGCGGAATAGTGGTAAACTCAGCGAGCCAGAAGGTTTACAATTAATCCGTGTCAAAAACATCAGAGAAGCATTGGCTGTGATTTTGTAGATTTGTATACTTGGGGACAAAATTCACACAAGGGTTATTTTGAGTAGGAGAACCTTTGGACGATGCTTGTTCAAGACAACAATATCCGTCCAACTGATATAAACAATCGCTTGTACAGCTAATAAGACTCAAACGGAATCATCCTTATTCAAATTTTGTGTATCGTATTGTAACCAACGCTGTAATAAATATTTAATCTTGTCGAATAGCAAATGATGGAGGAAAATAGCATGGAAAACATATCTGAAATAATTATCATGGTTTTGATTTTTATTGCAATCATGTTGATTTGCAGTCTGTTCGAAAGGTTTTTTAAAAATCGAAGAAAGTAAAATTCTAAATTAACTTATTGTGAAGGGAGGTGTCTTAGGCAGAGCATCAGGTGAACAAAATAAAAATTTTGTTCA
>CAZDXX010000181.1:0-3242 GCA_964509595.1 uncultured Oscillospiraceae bacterium | reverse complement strand
CACGTGCATGACGGCATTGTGCAGGTTGGGGTCGAAAGTTTCGTTCAGTGCGGGGATCTCCTCAATGCCCAGCTTGGTCAGGACTTCCTTCAGCTGGTTCATGGTCATTTCCACGCCTTTTAGGAAAGCTTCGTCTGAGCAAGGAGCTTTCAGTGCACGCTCCAGATTGTCATAGACAGGCAGGAAAGCAGCTGCAGTGCTTGCCTTGGAGTCGGTCCAAGCGGATTCCTTTTCCTTGGCGCTGCGCTTGCGGAAGTTATCGTACTCAGCGGCCAGACGCAAATATTTATCTTCTGCGGCTGCCAGCAGTTGGGCGCTCTGGTCAACGATGACTTCAGCTTCCTCTACCGTTTCGGGAGTTTCCTGAGTTTCAGTAGATGTGGTCGCTTCCTCCACCTGTTCGGTGTCGGTAACGATATTCTCGTTTTCTTTTTTCTTACCCATGGGGAATTAATCCTCCTTCTCGGAATTGCCGGGGGGCAGTTCATTCTGCCCAAACAGTTTCGACAGGCCGTCAGCCACATAAGACAGCTTTGCGGCGACCTTGCCGTAATCCATGCGGGTGGGGCCCACCACGCCGATGACGCCCTTCAGACCATCACCGATATCGTAGCTTGCCAGCACCACACTGGTATCTTTTAACTCATCGGCCACATTTTCAGGACCAATAAGAATTTTGGTGTTTTCATCGCCCATAGCCGGAAGAGCCAAAGATTGCTTCATAGCCTGTTCCTGAGTCAGGTAGGTCATCAGCTTTTGCGCCTTACCTACATCCTGATATTCGGGATGATCTAGAATATGACTGGTGCCGGCAGTATAAACCTGACTATTTTCCAAATCCTCCAGTACTTCCATCGCGAAGGAAACGACCAAGTTGATCAGTCCATAGGAAGTACCAGCAGCGTGTTCAGCCACGCGCATCAGTTCGGGAGTCAGTTCATCCAGGGTTTTGCCTACGAAAGATGTGTTCAGCAGGGTGGTCAGCAATTGCAGTTGTGGTTCAGACAAATCAGCAGGTACACGAATCAACTTATTCTTGACTACGCTGCTGTCGGTCATAGCTACCACGATGAAAGAACTGGAATCTACTAAGATCAAATCAAAGCGACGAATGGTTGCGCGACGGGCGTTGCCGGTCAGAGCGAAAGCTGGATAATTGGTCAACTGAGACACCATGCGTCCTGCCTGATCGATGACTTTATCCAACTCTTTCATTTTTAAATGAAGGGCATCGTTGATCTGGCGAGTCTCTTCCAGGCTAAGACGCTGTTCTTCCATTAATTCATTGACGTACAAGCGGTAGCCTTTGGGAGAGGGGATGCGTCCGGCAGACGTGTGAGGTTGTTCCAGATAACCCTTTTCTGTCAGGTCGGCCAAATCGTTACGAATGGTTGCGGAGGATACATTCAAATCTGCTAATTCCAGAATAGCCTTGGAGCCGACCGGCTCAGCAGTGCGGACATAGTATTCCACGACAGCGCGCAAAATTTTCTTTTTACGTTCGCTCAGTTCCACGACAGGCCTCCTTATGTATCTTTAGCACTCAGCTTATCCGAGTGCTAAAGATAATGTACCACTCCGCCCGAGAAAAGTCAATAGGGATGGTTGTAAATTAAATGTGAACGAAAAAAAGAACGCCCTGCATTTGCAGAGCGTTCTTTACATTGCTAAAAAAGATGAGATTACACAAGAGAAGCGGACATCAGTGCCAGAACCAGGGAGAGCACCAGGAAAGCGATGGCGACCCACTTGGTGCCCTTAGCCAGCTTAGCATCCCAACTCTTAGCCTTGTTCTTGGACAGGAAAGTGTCAGCGCCGCCGGCGATAGCACCGGACAGGCCGGCGGTCTTACCGGACTGCAGCATAATCACTGCGATCAGGACGAGAGCCAGCAGAACCATCACAATAGATACAATAAGCATGATAACACTCATGGAGAAATCGTTCCTTTCTGTTTTTTGCAAGTTTCAAGTGCCCTTCATCATATCACATTGGATGTAAAAAAACAAGTCCTAAAATAATTTTCTGAAATCAATTCGAACAAAAAAGCAGGGAGATTTGCACTATGCGGCAAATCTCCCATGGAAATTAGTTTTCTGAGTAGCGGGAAAGGAACTGACGAGTACGTTCTTCCCGGGGATTTTCGATAACCTGACGGGCGTCGCCTTCTTCCACGATGACACCGCCGTCCATGAAAATGACTCGATCAGCCACATCACGGGCAAACGCCATCTCGTGAGTAACGATGACCATGGTGGTCTTCTGCTCGGCCAGGCCGCGGATGACCTTCAGCACTTCGCCGGTCAGCTCAGGGTCCAGAGCGGAGGTGGGCTCGTCAAAGCAAAGAATGTCGGGTTTCAGCGCCAGGGCGCGGGCGATGGCCACACGCTGCTGCTGGCCGCCGGACAGCTGATGGGGATAGTGGTCGGCACGGTCGCTGAGTCCCATCTGGGCCAGCAGTTCTCTGCCGTGCTCTTCGATCTCGGCGAAAATCTGTTTTTTGTTGGCCTTGTAGTTCTCGCGCTCCTTGGCCAGCAGTTTGCCGGCCAGAGTGACGTTTTCCAGCGCGGTGTACTGGGGAAACAGGTTAAAGGATTGGAAGACCAGGCCAAAATGCAGACGACGTTTGCGGATCTCACTGTCTTTCAGAGTAGCATGATCGGCTGCGTCGAAGATGGGATTGCCCTCCACCAGAATACGGCCATGGTCAGGAGTTTCCAGAAAATTTAAACAGCGTAGCAGAGTAGTTTTTCCAGAACCGGAGGAGCCGATGATGGCCAGAGCCTGGCCTTGTTCCAGAGAGAAGGAGATGTCCTCCAGCACCTTGGTGGCGCCGAAATGTTTTTCAATGTGTTGTACTTCTAGAATTGCCATGGTTCGACGCCTCCTTTATCTGAAATAACTGAGCTTGCGCTCAAACCAACCCAACAGCAGGGTCAGGATACCCACAAAAGCCAGGAAATAGAATGCCGTAGCAAACAAAGGCCAAATCAGACCGGCGGAGGTATACTCCTTGGCGGTCATGATAATGTCCAAAATGGAGATGTAGTTGGCCAGAGCGGTGTCCTTCACCAAGGTAATGATCTCATTACCCATGGGGGGAACGATGCGCTTGACCAGCTGCAGCAGGGTAACCTTGAAGAAAACCTGGGTTTTGGTCATACCCAGGACCAGGCCGGCCTCCTGCTGTCCTTTGGGAACAGACTGAATGCCGCCGCGGTAGATCTCAGAGAAATAGCAGG
>CAZDXX010000180.1:0-3310 GCA_964509595.1 uncultured Oscillospiraceae bacterium | reverse complement strand
GTTTGGAGACTCTGCCTCTGCGTATGGCCCGCCACTGTGAGAACGGATTGGCTGTGGCTGAATACCTGAAGAATCATCCCAAGGTGGCCTGGGTCAAGTATCCCGGTCTGCCCGGCGACGCTCACTATGAGCTGGCTCAGAAGTACATGCCCAACGGCACCTGCGGCGTCGTTTCCTTCGGCGTGAAGGGCGGCCGCGCAGCCGCTGAGAAGTTCATGGCCGGTCTGGAACTGGCCTCCATCGCCACCCATGTGGCCGATGCCAAGACCTGTGTGCTCCATCCCGCCTCTGCAACTCACCGTCAAATGAATGATGCTGAGCTGGCTGCTGCCGGTGTCTCTCCCGACCTGGTGCGCTTCTCTGTGGGTATCGAGAACATCGAGGATCTGATCGCCGACATCGAGAAGGCCATGGCCAACGTATAATTCCATATGAAACAAAATGATCCCCCGGCGCGCCGGGGGATCATTTTTACTCGATGTGAATGTGATTGTTGATGTGGTTCATGCAGTAGCAGTAGTAGCCGTTGCACTTGGAGCAGTAGCGGAACTCCATGGTGGTGTCCATTTCATCGGTAATACCGCACACAGCGCACTTGTGCAGATAACCCTTTGTTTCCCGTGCTTGTTTCTGCGCTTGCTTCTGAGCCTTTTTGAAGTTGATGGTCTGTTTACTGGTCTTGTGTTTGAACCGGCCAAACAAACGGGCAATGTCAGATGCAAAGAACAGAAGGTAGTTCAGAATGGCAATGACGGGGATCAATGCCAGCAGCGGGAAGCCGCTGAACAGATACTGGATGATGGACCAGACAAACAGTACTGCGTCGATCAAAGCCAGCCACTTGACTTTCACGGGGATGATGAAGAACAGCAGAAAGCGTGTCTCGGGGTACAGGGTGGCAAAGGCAAAGAACATGGACAGATTGACGTACGTCATGGTGGCGTAACCGGTCAAAAAGCCCAGCAGTGCGTTTAGGATGACACCCATGAAGTAGAACACCGTGAACTTTGCGCTGCCCCATTCCCGTTCCAGAGTAGAACCGATCATCCAGTAGAAATACAAAGAGATGGCCAATAAGATCAGGTTGGAACTGTCCGAAGGGACAAATACGAAGGAAATCAGACGCCAGATTTGTCCGTTTAGAATGGCGGGGACGGAAAAAGAGATCAGATTGGAAAATGCGTTTTTGCTGAACATGTCCAGCAGATAAACCAGTACGGTACCGATGACGATGATATTCATCAGGTTTGGAATGCCAAGCCGCGGGTGCTTGCGGCAGAAGCGATCGAGCCAGGAATCAAAGGAACGCAATGTGATAACCTCCCAGTATAGGTGTACACTTATTCTAACCGCTTTTTACCATCCTGTCTACGGCGAAATTGTGAACATTTCGGCGAAAAAGCGATAATATGATTTCGAACTGAGCGGAACTAATTGGATTTTGAAGCACTTACAGAGAAAGCACTCCCATCGTGCAGGTGTCCACGCAGCAGCCGCATTCACCGCAGCGCAGAGGATCCTGCAGCTCCACGTGATCGTCTTCGTCAATTCCCAAAGCACCGGTAGGACATTCATTCACGCAGTCCCCGCAGCCCAGGCAAGGCATGGACAGATCAATCGTAACAGACATATAATCAGACCTTTCGCCAGTGATAAAGCTATTGTAGCACGAAAGAACATCCGGCTCAAGGAGAGATTGCGAACGAAATTTGGTTCAGGTATAATGAGGGTACAAAGAGACTGGTCAAGCTTTGTGACATGGGGAAAGGGGAAGAGACATGGACGAATTTATGTCTGGGAAACCGGTCGATCGTTCGACAGAATTGAAGTATGCTTTGCGAGAGTTTACTGCCGGATGCGGAGCATCCTGCTATGAGGATGAAACAAATAAGGATGTTCTGAAGTGCTACTCCAGACTGCAGAACGGCATCTGTGTGGAGCAGGAGATCCGTGTTGGCGTAACTGATTATGTTTGCTATACGAATTTGTCCGGTCGGGTAAAGGACGAGGATTCGAATGCAATTACTTCTCTGATCGTAACGGCAAACGAGATCAACCGGGAACTGAAGTGCGGAAACTTTGAAGTTGATGGAAAGAACGGAAATGTGCGTTTCCGCAGCTACTATGAGCCGGCAGATCAAATCCGTTTGGAAGATTTGGATCGGCTGCTGGGAGAGCCCCTTTGGGCGGTCGAAACTTACGGAGCAAAGTTCCTTGGGTAGGGTCGATGAGCAACGTTTTTTAATAACATGAAATGAAAAGCGGCCTATGTATCACACGAGATTCCGTGCAATACATAGGCTGCTTTTCTGCTGGGGCTATAGGAAAGAGGAAATGAAAAAAGCAGATCATCGGATCTCAAGGATTGAGATCATCTGTGCCGTTTCAGAGGAACATCATCGTTTTACGGAGGGAAAGAGCGGCTGTTTTCGACATATGCGGAAAAGAAAATGATTTGAACAGTTTAGTACACTGTTGCTTTAATGCGTTACCGCGACACAGTGTTAGTTTAGCACGGACCGATGGGGATTTCAAGTTTACAAATAGAAGAAAGTGGACCTCTTTTTGATGGGATATGTGTGCAGATTGACAGTGCTCAAAGGCATGAATGTGCTCCGGTAAGTTTCGATGTATGGGCGGTATTTTGCCAAGAATGTTGAAAACACACCCGCTATTTTGCTGTTTCCTTCCTTTATTGAGTCGATTCTTACTGGTACAATAGACCTGTAAGTTAGAGAGGAACGGATTCATGTGATTACGTTAGGAGAAAAACGATGTTTGAAATTCTATTGATCATTTTGTTCGGCTGGCTGCTCTTTAAGGGAATTGGCCTTGCGGTTAAAGTAACATGGTGCGCAGCGAAAGTTTTCGCAACCATCCTGTTTGCAATCGCTCTGCCCACACTGATCGGCTGTATGCTGTTCGCAGGCGGGCTGATCCTCTTGCTGCCTGTTGCAATGATTGCTGTTGCGTGGGGAGTTCTTAAGGCAGCGGTATAACGATAGATAAAGGAACTCTTCTCGCTGTATTGAGAAGAGTTCCTTCGTTACTGTGAGCAGGATTCAATTAATTCATTTTTCTTCAGCACAAGGTTGCTGATCATATTTCGAAATTCGTTATCAGAAACGGACTCGTTCGTTGCTTCGCTGCAGACCTTCAGGAGCATGTCATTGATCTCGCCGACGGTCTGGGCACTGCTGTACTCCTGCATGATCTCTTGGGTGTTCATCAGCAAAAACTCGAACCCGGGAAAAACTGCTTGCTTCATCTTTTTTCGCCTCCAAATCAATAGTCACAATAGAGTATTATA
>CAZDXX010000179.1:0-3374 GCA_964509595.1 uncultured Oscillospiraceae bacterium | reverse complement strand
GTCCGCGGTACTCAGCTGCAGGAAACGGTTGAATTCCTATATGAATCGGGCGCCGAGGAAGTGCATATGCGATCTGCCTGCCCCCCTATCATGTACGGCTGTAAATACCTGAACTTTTCCTCCAGCCGCTCCGACATGGAGTTACTGGCTCGACGTACTGTACAGGAGCTGGAGGGCGACGAGGGACAGAAGCATCTGGACGAGTACGCCGATTCATCTACTGAACGCGGTCAGTGCATGCTAAAGGCCATTTGTGAAAAGTTTGGCTTTGATTCTCTGGGCTACCAGTCTCTGAACGGCCTGTTGGAAGCTATCGGTATTGACCGTGACAAGGTCTGCACATATTGCTGGAACGGCAAAGAGTAAACATCGAATACCTGAGGCGACTGTAAACATTTGACTACGGCAACTCAAGCACAAGTGCATTATTTTGTAGATCCCCCTACTACTTTTCGGAGGTTAATCCATGGAAAACTCTCATTCTGCCTCTTACGCCGCAGCAGGCGTGGACGTGACCGCCGGCTACGAGTCGGTCAAGCGTATTAAACCCATGGTGGAATCCACCTACATTCCCGGCGTCATGGGCACTCTGGGCGGTTTCGGCGGCATGTTCGCCCCCGATCTGACCGGTATGGAAAAGCCCGTGCTGGTCTCCGGCACTGATGGCGTAGGCACCAAGCTGAAGCTGGCTTTTTTGATGGACAAGCACGACACTGTTGGCATTGACTGTGTGGCCATGTGTGTCAATGACATCGTGTGCGGCGGTGCCATGCCCCTGTTCTTTCTGGACTATATCGCTTGCGGCAAGAATGATCCCGCCCGTATTGCCGATATAGTATCCGGCATCACCGAAGGCTGCCGCCAGTCCGGCTGCGCCCTGGTAGGCGGCGAGACTGCCGAGATGCCCGGTTTTTATGGCGTAGACGAATACGATCTGGCCGGCTTCTCCGTGGGTATCGTCGACAAAAAAAAGATTATTGACGGCAGCAAGCTCAACGAAGGTGATGTCCTGATTGGTCTGGCTTCCTCAGGTGTTCACTCCAATGGTTTTTCTCTGGTCCGCAAAGTCTTTGATGTGGAGAATTGCGATTTGAAGTCCCCTGTGGATGAACTGGGCGGCAAGAGCCTGGGCGAGACCCTGCTGACCCCCACCCGTATCTACGTCAAGGCAGTCAAGGCCCTGCTGGACTGCGGCGTGGACATTCATGCTATCAGCCACATCACCGGCGGCGGTTTCTATGAGAATGTGCCCCGTATGATGACTGACGGCCTGACCGCTCGTATTGAGCTGAATACCATCCCCAATCTGCCCATCTTCGATTTGATTCAGAAGACCGGCAACATCCCCATGCGCGATATGTACAACACCTTTAATATGGGCATCGGTATGGTTATCGCCGTCTCCAAGGATGAGATTGGTCAGGCCAAAGACGCGCTGGTGCGTGCCGGCGAACGTGCTTACATCATCGGTTGCGTGGTCAAGGGCGACACCGGGGTGGAACTGGTATGAGCACTCCAAAACGTATTGCTGTGTTGGTCTCCGGTGGCGGTACAAATCTGCAGGCCCTGATCGATGCACAGGACCGTGGTGAAATCGTCAACGGTGAGATCGCCGCTGTCATTTCCTCCAAGGAAGGCGTCTTCGCTCTGGAGCGTGCTGCCAAGGCCGGCATCCCCGGCTATGTGATTGCCCGCAAGAGTTTTGACTCCAACCGAGCCATGACTCTGGCTCTGATTGCCAAGCTGAAAGAACTGAACATCGATTTGGTTGTTCTGGCCGGCTTCATGGTCATCCTGACCGAGGAAATGGTTCAGGCCTATCCCAATGCCATCGTCAATGTTCATCCCGCTCTGATCCCCTCCTTCTGCGGAGAGGGTTACTACGGTTTGCACGTCCATGAGAAGGCGCTGGAATACGGTGTAAAGCTGTCCGGCGCCACCGTCCACTTTGTCTCCGAAGAATGCGATGGCGGCCCCATCATCCTGCAGAAGGCTGTACCGGTCGAGGAGGGGGACACTCCCGAGACCCTGCAGCGCCGCATCATGGAACAGGCCGAGTGGATTATCCTGCCTCAGGCTGTCTCTCTGTTCTGTCAGGATCGTCTCCATGTGAAGGGCCGTCTGGTTCACATTTCCTGAGGAAAACCCTGGCGATATGCGCACAATCTGCGCTCGCATATATAACAAATCCGAACCGCATAACTGACGGAAGTGGATTCACCACATGGAGTGCGGTTCGTAGTGATGCCGACCGTCTGGGCCACCGGGTTTCCGGTGAACAATCGAAACGGAGGAATTGTATATGAAGACACTGAATCTTTCCGAACTGCTTCAAAGCAACCCCTATCCCGGCCGCGGCATCGTGCTGGGCAAGACCGAGGACGGCAAGAAAGCCGTCATTGCCTACTTCATTATGGGCCGCAGCGAAAACTCCCGCAACCGCATCTTTGAAGTCACCGAGGACGGCATTCGCACCAAAGCTTTTGATGAGTCCAAGATGACCGACCCCTCTCTGATCATCTATCATCCCGTTCGTGTGGTTGGCGATGAAACCGTAGTTACCAACGGCGATCAGACCGACACCGTGCGCGACGGTATCCTGGAGGGCAAGGTGTTTGCTCAGTCCCTGCGTACCCGCGAATTCGAGCCCGATCCCCCCAACTATACCCCTCGCATTTCCGGCCTGGTCCACAAGGACGGCAGCTATGCTCTGTCTATTCTGAAGAGCGCCGACGGCGACCCTGAGTCCTGCCAGCGTTATTTCTTCGGCTATGATAATCCCCGTCCCGGTATCGGCCACTTCATCCACACCTATCAGGAAAACCTAAATCCCCTGCCCTCCTTCGAGGGTGAGCCCCGCAAGGTGGCCATCACTGCCGCTTCCGCTGCTGAGTGGGCTGACCAAATCTGGGCCGATCTGAACATCGACAACAAGGTCTCACTGTTTGTGCGCTACATTGACATCGCCACCGGCGAGACTGAAACCGTTATCAAAAATAAACACCAGGGGGATTGATTGAAATGAAAGAACTGGAACTGAAATATGGCTGTAACCCCAACCAGAAGCCTGCCCGTATCTTTATGACCGAGGGCGAGCTGCCTGTTACCGTCCTCAGCGGCAAACCCGGCTACATCAACTTTATGGACGCACTGAACTCCTGGCAGCTGGTCAAGGCCCTGAAGAAGGCTACCGGTCTACCCGCCGCCGCTTCCTTCAAGCATGTATCTCCCGCCGGTGCCGCTCTGGGCACTCCCCTGTCTGACGTTGAGAAGAAGATCTACTTTGTGGAGGGTGACCTGTCCCCCATCGCCTGTGCTTACGCCAAGGCCCGCGGCGCCGACCGTCTGTGCTCCTATGGCGACTGGGCCGCTCT
>CAZDXX010000178.1:0-3409 GCA_964509595.1 uncultured Oscillospiraceae bacterium | reverse complement strand
GACAAACCCGCCGGATGGACCAGCATGGACGTATGCGCCAAGCTGCGAGGTGTGTTCCACGAAAAGCGCGTGGGCCACGGCGGCACACTGGACCCTATGGCCACCGGAGTACTCCCTGTTTTTCTGGGCCGTGCCACCCGCGCAGTGGAATTCGCCACCGACTCCGATAAAGAATATATCGCCGGAATCAAACTGGGCGTGATCACCAACACTCAGGACACTACCGGTGAGATTCTGGAACAGCGCCCCGTCACCGTGGATCAAGCCGCATTGGAGGCCATTCTTTCCCAATTCACCGGAGAGTTGGAGCAGATTCCCCCCATGTTCTCCGCCATCAAGAAGGACGGCAAAAAGCTCTACGAACTGGCCCGCAAGGGCATTGAGGTAGAGCGCAAAACCCGCAAAATTGTAATCAAAGAGCTGGAAATTACAAATTGTATTGACGCTTCCACATATGAGCTGCGCGTGCTTTGCTCCAAAGGCACCTATGTGCGCACCCTGTGCCATGACATCGGAACTGCCTTAGGCTGTGGCGCCGCCATGTGCTCTCTGCGCCGCTCCATGGCCGCGGGATATACATTAGCCGATGCCGTCACCCTGGACACAGTGCTCAGCGCCGAAGACCCCTTCACTCTGCTGCGCCCCGTGGATGGATGTTTCGCGCAATATCCTGCCGTGACTATTGAAGGCAAAAATTTATTCAAAGCAAAAAACGGAACTTCCTTTCCTTGGGACGGTCCCGAAGAAACATACCGCGTGTACGACCCTGATGGCAAGTTCCTGCTGCTTGGTCATTGCACGGGCGGTATGATGCACACGATAAAAAGTTTTTTTGAGGTAAATTAATGAACGAACGCAAGCGAGTCATCGCACTGGGTTTTTTTGACGGTGTACATCTGGGACATGGTGCTCTGCTGCGCCGTGTGGCAGAGCGTGCCGAAACATTGAACGCAATTCCTGCCGCCGTCACCTTTGATGCCCATCCTAAAACGATCATACTGGGCCAGGGAGCACCTCTTCTCACCACTCCTTCTGACCGTGCCGACCTGATGCGCCGTTTGTACGGTATTCAGGAAATTATTGTCGCACGCTTTGATTCGGGCCTGATGCATATGGGTTGGCGCGAGTTTGTTACAGACTTTCTGGTTGCTCAAAATGGCGCCGTTCATCTTGTAGCCGGACACGACTTCCGTTTTGGTTATATGGGCCAAGGCAATTCTCAGCGTCTGCAAGAACTTTGCACGGAACTGGGCATTGGCTGCGATATCATTCCGCCAGTCGCTATAGACGACCTTACGGTGTCCTCCTCTTACATCCGCACGCTGGTAGCTCAAGGCGAAATGGAGCGCGCTACACAGTTTCTCGGCCATCCGTTTTGCCTGACCGAACAGGTACGTCACGGCAAAAAGCTGGGGTCCCGCCTGGGGTTTCCTACAGTCAATCTGCACATCCCTTCCGGCTGTGTCGTTCCCGCTTTCGGTGTCTATGCCGCCCGGCTATGGGTGGATGGTGAATCCTATGCTGCCGCCACCAACGTAGGCGTACGCCCCACAGTGGATGATGATGGATCGATTACTGTAGAAGGTACTCTGCTGGATTTCAACGGCTCCCTTTACGGGAAAACCGTCCGAATGGATTTTTACAAACACCTGCGCTCGGAACAAAAATTCGAAACCCTTGATGCGCTTCGCACACAAGTCATGTGCGACATTAAAGCCGTACGTGATTACTTTGCGTGATTTTACGGACAACAGGAGACTTGCCTATGCGACATAAATATCTCTACGCCGCCGAAATTTCCTTTTGTCTTGGATTGTTTTTGGTGGGGTTTCTTCTTGACGACCCTCGGAACATCCTGCCCGGTATGGAACTGATTCTGCGCAGTTCCGGTGTTCTGATCACCGATTACATCGCTCTGGCCGGTCCGGGTGCTGCGTTCTTTAACTCTGGTCTGGTAACCTTGGCTACCCTGCTGATCAAGTGGATCTCCAATGAGCCCCACAACGGCTCCGACATCGTGGACATGGGGCTAATGTCCGGTTTTTCTCTGTTTGGGAAGAACATTTTAAACATCTGGCCTATCATTCTGGGCACCTGGCTATATACCAAACTAAAGCATGAGCGTTTTGGAAACTATACTTCCGTAGCTCTGTTGGCAACTTCCCTTGCTCCTGTGGTCAGCTTTGCCGGCCTGAACACCACTTGGGATCGTCCCCAAATTGGTCTGTTTCTGGGTTTGTTGATCGGCTTCGTTCTTCCCCCGTTGTCCGCCTATACATACCGCATTCAAAACGGCATGAACCTGTACAACATGGGTTTCGCCTGTGGTCTGCTGGCCATGGTCCTGGTTCCCCTCATGTCTGCTTTGGGCTTGACTCCGGAAAAGGTCAACTATTGGGCCACTGGATATAACTTGCCATTGGGCATCATGCTGGGCGTTCTGTGTCTGGTCTTGATTGGTGCCGGAAGCCTGTTTGGCGGCAAAAATGCATGGAAAGAATACCTGCACCTATTGCGAGGCATGTCCGGCCGTGCCCCCAGTGACTATTTACGCATGTTCGGCCCCTATGTCACTTTGATCAACATGGGCATCAACGGTCTGATTTCTACCGCTTTGATTTTGCTGACCGGCGGCGACCTGAACGGCCCCACCGCAGGTTGTATTCTGACTGTCATCGGCTTTTCCGCTCTGGGCAAACACGCCCGCAACATCATTCCCATCATGCTGGGCGTATACCTGGGCAGTCTGGTGTTCCACTTCTCCATCAACGATCCGGCCGTTCAAATCGCTGTTTTGCTGTGCACCACTCTGGCCCCCATCGCCGGCGTTTTTGGCTGGCCCTTCGGTATTTTGGCCGGGTTCTTACACTCTGCGCTGGTCCTGAAAGCCGGTTCCGCCGCAGAGGGTCTGAACCTCTACAACAATGGATTTTCCGGCGGTTTGCTGGCCATCGTACTGTATCCGGTCATTTCCTCTCTGGTCTATCACCGCCGCGCCAGGCTCCAGGACAAAGAGTATATGGATCAGTTCCTCTACGAGACGCCTCTGTCCCCAGATGAGGAGGAACAACATCACAGCGAAGACATCAACGAAGACGCCGATATACACAATTAACTGCACTTCTTGGAAGGAAGATGCCAAATTTCGGCATTTTCCTTCTTGTTTTTTGTCATTTTTTACGTTTCCATCCAAAATATCGGTTGTCAATCGGAGTTTCTTGGTGTATAATACCCAAGATAGCTGTAATTATATCCCGGCTACGCACTAACAACAGGTAAGGAGAGGACCCAATTATGTACTACTCTGCACAAAACATCCGCAACGTTTGTATCATGGGACACAACGGAAACGGAAAAACCTCCCTGGTGGAGAACCTGCTTTATGTGACCGGCGGCACCGATCGTCAGG
>CAZDXX010000177.1:0-3462 GCA_964509595.1 uncultured Oscillospiraceae bacterium | reverse complement strand
GGTCTGCCCAAGGAAATGGCTATCGAACTGTTCCGTCCCTTCGTTATGAAGAAGTTGGTTGAGGATGGCCATGCCAACAATATCAAGTCTGCCAAGAAGATGGTCGACAAGGGCCGCACTGAGGTGTGGGATGCCCTGGATTTTGTTATCAAAGAGCATCCTGTTATGCTCAACCGTGCACCTACCCTGCACCGTCTGGGTATCCAGGCGTTTGAGCCGGTTCTGGTGGAAGGCCACGCAATCAAGCTGCACCCCCTGGTTTGTACCGCATTTAACGCCGACTTCGACGGCGACCAGATGGCTGTTCACGTGCCCCTGTCTGCCGAAGCTCAGACCGAGGCTCGCGTGCTGATGCTGTCTGCCAATAACCTGCTGCGTCCTCAGGACGGTGGCCCTGTTACCGTTCCTACTCAGGATATGGTTCTGGGTTCTTACTACCTGACTTACGAGCGTTACCCTGAGCATTCTGCGGAAGAGACCTATGAAGATGTGGCTGCCGTCAAGGCTGCTCTGGCTGAGGGTGCAATCCTGCCCAATTCCTATATCTGGGTCAAGAATCCCAACAGCTTGGATGACATTCCCACCTATGCCGGCGTGTGTGCCGAAACGGCTGACGGCGAACTGCCCAGAGAGTGCCTGCATTCCTTCGCTAATGATACTGAGGCTCGTCTGGCTTACGACGAAGGCGCTCTGGAACTGCATACTCCCATTATGGTTCGCCGTTATGCTGAGGCAAATGGGGAAACCCGTCACAAGATGGTTCGAACCACCGTGGGCCGCCTGATTTTCAACGAAGGTATTCCTCAGGATCTGGGCTTCGTCAACCGCGAAGATCCCGAAGAGATGTTTGAGCCTGAGGTCAACTTCGTTACCGGTAAGAAGCAGTTGGGCAAAATCATTGACAAGTGCATCGCTAAGCACGGCTTTACCAAGTCTGCTGAGGTGCTGGACGTTATCAAGTCCAAGGGTTATCGCTTCTCTACTCGCGGTGCCTTGACCGTTTCCATCTACGATATGACCGTTCCTCCTGAGAAGTACGGCCTGATTGAAGATACAGAGAAGGAAATCATCAAAATCGACCGCCAGTACAAGCGTGGCTTCCTGACCAATGAAGAACGTTATCGTCTGGTTGTTGAGGCTTGGGAGAAGACCACCAAGGACGTTACCGATGCCCTGATGAAGGGTCTGGACCGCTACAATCCTATCTGGATGATGGCTGACTCCGGCGCCCGTGGCTCCTCTGCTCAGATTCGTCAGCTGGCTGGTATGCGCGGTCTGATGGCTGACACCTCCGGTCGTACCATCGAGATCCCCATCAAGTCCAACTTCCGTGAAGGCCTGTCTGTTCTGGAGTACTTTATTTCCACTCGAGGCGCTCGAAAGGGTATGGCTGATACCGCTCTGCGTACCGCTGACTCCGGTTACCTGACCCGTCGTCTGGTCGACGTTTCCTCTTCCGTTATTATCCGTGAAGAAGATTGCGGCAGTACTGACGGTATCACTGTTTCCGAAATCGTTGAGAATGGTCAGACCATCGAAACCTTTGTCGAGCGCATCAAGGGCCGCTATCCCTTGGTGGACGTGGTCGATCCTGCTACTGGCGAAGTGCTCATCCCCAATACCCGCATGATGACTGCTGACGATATTTCCCTGCTGGAATCTCACGGCATCAATGAAGTTAAGATCCGCTCTGTGCTGACCTGTAAGGCACGCAGCGGTGTGTGTTCCAAGTGCTATGGTGTCAACCTGGCTATTGGTGAGCCTGTCGGCGAGGGCGAGGCTGTCGGTATCATTGCAGCACAGTCCATCGGTGAGCCCGGTACTCAGCTGACCATGCGTACGTTCCATACCGGCGGCGTTGCCGGCGGCGATATCACTCAGGGTCTTCCCCGTGTTGAGGAACTGTTTGAGGCTCGCAAGCCCAAGAAGATGGCTCAGTTGGCCGAAATCACTGGTAAGGTCACGATTGAAGAGTCTAAGCGCTCCAACATTCTCAATGTCTCCATCACTGCCGAGGACGGCGAGATGGTCACCTATCCCATCCCCACCAACGCAGGTCTGCGCGTGAAGGATGGCGACAGCGTGAACAAGGGCGACATGATGACTGACGGTGCTCTGTCTCCCCACGAGGTTCTGCGCATTCGCGGCGTGGATGCTGTCCACAACTACCTGATTCAGGAAGTTCAGAAGCCTTACCGTCAGCAGGGCGTTGACATCAACGATAAGCATATTGAGGTCATTGTTCGTCAGATGATGCGCAAGGTTCGTGTTGAAGATGCCGGCGATTCCACTCTGCTGTCCGGTTCCACCATTGATTTGTACGAGTATGATGATGCTGTGAAGGCTGTTCAGGATCGTATCGATGCAGGTGAAACCAACGACGGTCTGGAACTGCGTATGCCTACTTGCACTCGCTTGCTGCTGGGTATCACCAAGGCATCTCTTGCAACCGACTCCTTCCTGTCTGCTGCTTCCTTCCAGGAAACCACTAAGGTCCTGACTGAGGCTGCTATCAAGGGTAAGGTCGACCACCTGCAGGGTCTGAAGGAGAATGTCATTATCGGCAAACTGATTCCTGCCGGTTCTGGCCTGGCTCGCTACCGTAAGTATGACAAGATCGAGGATGAAGCACCTGCCACCGGTTATGAAGCTGTGGCTCAGGTGGCTGCCGCGGCCGAGATGGAAGCTGTTGCAGTTGAAGTCGAAGCTGAAGAAGTTTCTGTCGAAGAGTAAAAAAATGTTGGCAAGGCCCGCCGGTTCCTCGGCGGGCCTTGTTTTGCGCAAAAACGTTTTGCATCAGTGTATATCGTGTGATATAATAATTATTTAGGTGTGCATTTACAAGAAATTGTGATTTTTGCATGTTCAAAAAACAAAAAATTTTGCTTGACTGGGCCACTCTCAGGTGGTATAATCCATAATTGCGTTGATATGTCAAAAAGGAGGTTTGCACGGTGCTTTCCAAACTGGCTGAATCCCCGAAAGTAGTTGGCGCCAAGCAGACCAAGCGGGCTTTAATCGCCGGAAAAGCGATTGTTGTCTACCTGGCGGATGATGCGGATCCCCGTGTCACAGACGCAATTCGGGATCTGTGCAATGAATGTGGCGTTCCCGTGGTCGATGTGCCTGCTATGAAGGAACTGGGCGTTGCCTGCGGTATTGCCGTTGGCGCAGCAGTAGCAGCCCAAGTCCAATAACTTTGGTTTTAACGGAATAATTTAATTGTATTCTGTTAAAATATATTTTATCAACCTGGAAAGGAGGAAGATTATGCCTACTTTTAACCAGCTCGTCCGTAAGGGCCGTGAGAAGGTTACCTACAAGTCCACTTCTCCCGCTATGCAGCATGGCCTGAACACCCTGAAGAACAAGGAAACCGACCTGTCTTCTCCCCAGAAGCGTGGTGTGTGCACCGCTGTTCGTACCGCTACCCCCAAGAAGCCTAACTCCGCTCTCCGTAAG
>CAZDXX010000176.1:0-3520 GCA_964509595.1 uncultured Oscillospiraceae bacterium | reverse complement strand
GATGTGGGCACTATTCGCTCCCTGTGGGACGCCAACATGGATATGCTGGATCCTTCCTCCGGCATCGACCTGTATGATGAAAGCTGGCCCATTTACGCCCGCAGTCCCGGCCGCGCTCCCCACATTACCGGCCCCAGGGCTGAGATCACCCACAGTCTTGCCACCGGAGGATGCGAAATCCACGGCAAGGTGGTCGACTCCGTTCTGTTCTACTCCGTCACTGTGGAGGAAGGCGCATATGTCCACGGCTCCGTGCTGATGCCCGGTGCCGTAGTCAAGGCAGGTGCCAAGGTCGAATACGCTATTGTCGCCGAAAACGCCGTCATCGAAGAAAATGCCGTTGTCGGCGCACCTCAGGATGACCCCGAAATCGCTGTGATCGCTTCCAACATCCACGTGGGCGCAGGCGCTCAGGTACCTGCCGGCGCCATGGTCACCGAAAACGTGAAAGGAGGTGCCGACGCATGAATAATCTGCACGGCATCCTGCTGGCCTACCGCTCCGATCCCGCCCTGCGGGAACTGACCCAGCACCGCAACACCTGCTCCATTCCCTTCGGCGGACGCTATCGCATCATCGACTTTATGCTCTCCAGCATGGTCAACGCCGGCGTTGGCGACGTGGGTCTGATCGTGAACTCCCAGTATCAGTCTCTGTTGGATCACGTAGGTTCCGGCAAGGACTGGGATCTGTCCCGTATGCGCGGCGGTCTGCGCATCCTGCCCCCCTTCAGCTACTCCCAGTCCAGCAGCGGCAGCGAAAGCCGCGGCCGTATGGACGCACTGGTCGATGTGCGCTCCTATCTGGAAAAGATCCGTCAGGATTATGTGGTGCTGGCATGGGGCGATATCGTAGCCAACCTGCCCATCGCCGATGCATTTGAACAGCACCTGGCAACCGGCGCTGACATCACCGCCGTATGCACCTCTGCTCCTACCGGTGATCCTGCCAGCTGCACCTACTTCACTGTGGGTGCCAACGGCAATGTTACCAGCGTGTCTGTGCATCCCAACACTCCCATGGGATGTGAAACTCTGGAATGCTACATCATGTCCAAGCAGATGCTGCTCAACCTGGTGGAGTACGCTTCGACCCATCGTATCCACTCCTTCTCCGAGGGCGTCCTTCTGGCTATGGTCGATCAGCTGAAGATCGTCCCCTACCTGTACAACGGCTATGTGGCCCGCATCCACTCCGTGGCCTCCTACTTCTCCAAGAGCATGGAGCTGCTGGATCCTGCCGTTCAGGAAAACCTGTTTGCTCACGACAACCCCATTAAGACCAAGATCATGACCCTTCCCGCCACTTACTACGGCTCCGAATCCCGCAGCCGTGGTTCCCTTATTGCTGACGGCTGTATCATTGACGGCGAAGTGGACAACTGCATTCTGTTCCGCGGCGTCAAGATCGAGAAAGGCGCTAAGGTTTCCAACTGCATCCTGATGCAGGGCACCACCGTCCGCGCTGGCGCTGAACTGTCGTACGTGATCACCGATAAGAACGTTTTGATCAATTCCAGCCGAAAGCTGATGGGCCACGAAAATTATCCGTTGGCCATTGAGAAAAACGCCATCGTCTGATATACTTATGTTTTCCACAAAGTCCAAAGGATTTTGCAGCAGACCGCACCCGTATGTTTGACCCGGAAAGGAGAGTCCCCTATGAAAATCTTATTTGCCGCTTCTGAGGTTGCCCCTTTTATTAAAACCGGCGGTCTGGCCGATGTGGCCGGTTCCCTCCCTGGGGCTCTGGCTCAAAAGGGCCACGAGGTTCATGTCATCCTCCCCCTCTACGAAAAAATCGGTTCCCAGTGGCGCGAGCAGATGACCTTCCTGAAAAACTTCACAGTCCCTCTGGCCTGGCGCAAGGCCTATTGCGGAATCTTTGAACTGGAGCGCGACGGCGTGACTTACTGGTTCATAGACAACGAATACTATTTCAGGCGCAGCGATCTTTACGGCCACTTTGATGACGGAGAGCGCTTTGCATTCTTCTCCCGTGCCATTGTGGATGTCCCCCGTCAGCTGGATTGGATCCCCGACATCATCCACTGCAATGACTGGCAGACCGCACTGGTACCCGTTTACCTGATGGGCGCTAATCGAATCGCCCCGGAACTGGCCAACACCAAAACCGTGTTCACCATCCACAACATCGAGTATCAGGGCCGCTTCAGCCGCAGCACGCTGGAAGACGTGTTTGGACTGAATGCCGGTTATTTCAACGAAAGAATGCTGGCTCACCGCGGAGATGTCAACCTGATGAAGGGTGCCATCTATGCCTCCGATTTTATCACCACCGTCTCCCCCTCTTATGCATATGAACTGCGGGACTCTTTCTACGCCCATGGTCTGGAAGGCGTCATTACCGACAACATCCACAAGCTTCAGGGCATCCTGAATGGAATTGACACCGAACTGTACAGCCCTGACCACGGCGAAGGCTTGGCTCATGTCTATTCCGCCAAGCAGCTTCAGGGCAAAAAAGACTGCAAAGCCGCTCTGCAGCGTGCTGTCGGTCTGAACGAAGACCCCGATGTACCCATCATCGCATGTGTGTCCCGTCTGGTGTACCACAAGGGCTTTGACCTGATCAACCACGTACTTCCCGAAATCATGGCCATGAATGTGCAGATGGTGATTCTGGGCACCGGCGATCGCAAGTACGAAGAAAACTTCCGTCAGATGAAGAGCCAGTACCCCGGACGCTTTGCCGCCCGACTGTTCTATTCTTCCGAACTGTCCAACGTGATCTACTCCGGCGCAGACATGTTCCTGATGCCTTCCATCGCAGAACCCTGCGGCCTGAGCCAGATCATCGCCATGCGCTACGGCACTCTGCCCGTCGTACGCGAGACCGGTGGTCTGAAGGACACTGTAATCCCCTACAACAAGTATGACGGTACGGGCACCGGCTTCAGCTTCTCCGCCGTCAACGCCCACGACATGCTCCACGTTCTGCAGGAAGCTGTCGACCTGTACCACAACAATAAAGAAGCATGGCGCCAGCTCATGGTCAACGCCATGACCGCCGAATTCGGCTGGGAAGGCTCCGCTTCGAAATATATCCAAATTTATCAGCATATCACTGGAGGAACAAATTAATGCACTCTTACACCAAGCAGGAGCTGGCCGATCGCATCGTCAGCAAACTCCGCCGCAACTTCGGCCGGGACGTGGATGAAGCCACCCCTCAGTTTATCTTCAAGGCATGCGCCCTGGTTCTGCGCGACATCATGGCCGCCCGTCAAATGGAAACGGCAGATAAAGTCACCGAAACCAACGCCCGCCAGGTACACTATTTGTCCCTTGAGTTTCTGATGGGTCGCTCTTTGATGAAGAACGCATACAATCTGGGTATTCTGGAGCCTCTCAAGGACGCAGTTGCCTCCCTTGGCTTCTCTGCTTCCGACCTGTTTGAGGCAGAACCCGATGCAAGCCTGGGCAACGGTGGTCTGGGCCGACTTGCCGCCTGTTATCTGGACTCCATGACCACGCTGGGCATCCCCGCCACCGGCTAC
>CAZDXX010000175.1:0-3543 GCA_964509595.1 uncultured Oscillospiraceae bacterium | reverse complement strand
TGGTCGGGGCACTGCATTTTTACGCCGTTTGCTCAAAGCTTGTCAAAATCATAAGCGATTTTGGCACCGTGGCTCTCCAGAACATACAGGTTGCCCGGAGGTGCATCTTTGCCGGAACCACCGTCACCAAAATGAGGCATTCTGCGATCATAAACCAGCTCACCGTTGGGTCCGGGAGGCATCATCCGAGGACCGCCGCGCTTTGGCTCCATCGGAACACCATGATTTCCGTTCAGAATCTCCTTAGCACAGGCATAATACTTATCCAGATATTCAATATCAAATGCACCGCCGCCGGAGAACAGGCGGTCGTATTCATGCCGATGCGCCATGAACATCTCCAGATAGCCATAGAATGTCTTTAGCGGCACCTTCAGGGTCTTGCCCATGGGCATGGGCATCAGCTCATCACCAATGAAGAAAATGCGCTCCTTGCGGTCCAGGATGGCAATTCCATCCGGGGTGTGGTCGGGAATCCAGAAAAATTCCAGGGTACGGTCGCCCAAATCATATGTATCGCCTTCATGGACAGCTACAAACTCGTAATCGCGGGGGAAATCGATCCCCTCAAAACTTGCATAGGGAATCGTAGCGTACTCAAACGCCTTCGGATGCATCAGAGCCTTCTCAAAATAGCTGTTGCTGGCGGTGTGATCAAAGTGATGGTGGGTGTTGATCACGTTGCGTATCGGCTTATCGGTCAAGGTCTGCATATACTCGCGGATATTGCCCGCACCGTAACCGGTGTCAATGGCAATGGCTTCCTTCTCGCCGGCCACCAGATAGGAGTAGTCGCCGGAGGACAGAACTTTCCAGGTATTTGGTGCGATCAGTTCCGCCTCAAAGTACGGTTCATCCATATGCGAGAAAGAACCATCCGGATTTTTAATCAAAATATCATGCTTGCAGGAAAAGTCGATCATTTCAATTCTCTCCTTCACAAATTACCATATTGCCTGTGCTTTCCCGTTGGGAAGTTTGGTGTCATTTACCACTTCCTTATAGGGCACCTTCCGCTCAATAAACAATATCGCGCCGGAACAAATGGAAGCGAGTAAAATACCGCCCGCACAGAGCAGGCTTTTTAAAACGTAGAGTTGAGTAATCAGAGTAACCACCGCCATAACAACTGCAGTCACCAACTGCACAATCGAGGTCGCCAATGAGTACCGCTTCAAATTCACTGTACTGGAATGATGTCCCCAAAGGGTCATTTTTCGCTCCACAAAAACGTATGACAGGAGCGCTATCCATAGTAAGAACAGCAATATCGCACTTGCAATTCCGGGAAGCAAAACCATCCATGTATAGTTAATCGGAATTCTCTGAACCATAACCCCAATCAAACAGGCCGTCGACAAAGCCGCCAATACGACATACAGCAGGCGCAGCAGCCAATACTTTGCCGTGGAAAGTCCGCTGACAAGCCAAGGCTGGGTATAAACACGTTGAACGGTTACCCGCCCCTTTGTCGTCAACTGCCGCACTTCCGAATAACCGCGAAAGTATTTTTTGTAATGGGACACGCGGCGACGCCCGTCCTTCGGTGCATGCTTCTCCCCAAGTTTCGTAAAGGGGGTCTCGCGCCAACCTGTAATGCTCTTATGGCTGGCAGTTCCACGTTTTCTCCAAAATCGTTTCATAGTTCCCCCTGCTTTTGTGTTCAGTATTTGTCAGTATTTGTTATTATCATAACACTCTGCTGAACTATCGTCAACCTTGCAACACCGCTTACCTCAACTCTATTCAAGATGCAAAATTCCAAACAATTCCACCTGGCCCCATCACCATCTTGTTTTTTTCCTGAAAATAAGCTAAAATAAAAGCTACTTTGCAAACATAAAATAAGTATTGCTTTACTTCTTCCCGAAACGAGGTATTGAAATGGAACAATATATTTTCGGTATTGATTTGGGCGGCACTACAGTCAAATTGGGTCTGTTTCGCGTTGACGGCACTCTGTTGGATAAATGGGAGATTCCCACCCGCACCGAGGATGCCGGCAAGTACATCCTGCCCGATATCGCTCTGTCCATGAACGAGGCACTGGAGCGGCACGGAATCGACCACCATGATCTTCTGGGTGCCGGTCTGGGCGTGCCCGGGGCTGTATTGGAAGAGCGCTTTGTAAAACCCTGTGTCAACCTGAATGGCTGGGGCGGTTTTGACGTGGCTGACCGGTTCTCCGCATTGTGCGGCTGTCCTGTAAAGGTGGCCAACGATGCAAACGCAGCAGCTTTAGGCGAGATGTGGCAAGGCGGCGGCAAGGGCAGCTCCAACATGGTGCTGGTCACGCTGGGCACCGGTGTGGGCGGCGGCGTGATCGTGGAAGGCAAGCTGCTGACCGGCATCCATGGTTCCAGCGGTGAGATCGGTCACCTGAAGGTAAACCCCGACGAAACCGCAGTCTGCGGCTGCGGAAAGCGCGGCTGCTTGGAGCAGTACGTTTCCGCCACCGGGATCGTCAATCAGGCCAAGCGCTTCCTGGCCGACTGCGATACCCCCTCTGCCATGCGCAGCATAGAGCCGCTTACCGCGAAAGATGTTATGGACCTCGCTAAGGAGGGCGATGCCGTAGCACTGCGCGTGGCGGAGTCCTTTGGCGAAATCCTGGGTCGTGCTCTGGCTATTGTCTCCTGCGTGTGCGACCCTGAGGTGTTCGTGCTGGGCGGCGGTGTATCCAAGGCCGGCAAATACCTGATCGATCTGATTCAGCCTTCCTTTGTAAAATGCGCCTTCCCTGCGACCGAGCCCACCCGGTTCGGCCTGGCCGTGCTGGGCAATGATGCCGGCATCTATGGAGCTGCCAAACTGATTTTGGACTCAGGCGTATAATATTGACGACGTTCTGTGCATAAATATACATCATTTTCGACACTTTAGCAAAATAAAACAATAAAGCTTGACAATCATATTTTGTCGTGATATAGTCTTGTGCATAATTAAATAGCGACAAGCGAAGTCTACAGGAAAAAGCCACACAGCTTACCGAAGGAGCGAAACTCTCAGGTGTTCCCATTGGGGATGAGGACTGTAGATGGATGTGGCTCTGGAGAAGTCTCCCCAGCGGAGGTGCCGAAGGTGAAAGCGTCATTGACGTGAATCTCTCAGGCAAAAGGACAGAGTTGATTATGAAACCTAGCAGTCGGACATACCATTGTCCACCATGTTTGTGTTTATATTCAGAGCCAGATCCCGTTTGTAAAACGAGATCTGGTTTTTCGTTTTGCCGCTATCAAAGAAAGGGAAATGGAAATGTTAGCAAATCTCGAAGCCGCACTGTATCCCATCGTATGTAACATCAACAACTATCTGTCCAGCTATATCCTGATCTTTCTTCTGATTGGCGTGGGCCTGTTCTACTCCATCCGCACCCGTTTCGTTCAAGTCCGATGCTTCGGCGAAGGCATGAAGAAGGTCTTCGGCAATCTGACTCTTCGCGGCGGCAAACAGAAGGTCGGTATGACTTCCTTCCAGGCTCTGGCCACCGCAATCGCAGCTCAGGTCGGTACCGGTAACATCGTCGGTGCTTCCGGCGCTATC
>CAZDXX010000174.1:0-3549 GCA_964509595.1 uncultured Oscillospiraceae bacterium | reverse complement strand
ATCAACGAGAACGGCGGCAACATGCCCAACGCAGTTGGCGTTCCTGAGGAACAGTTGCGTAAAGCAGCTTCCTTGTCCGTCTGTAAGATCAACATCGACTCCGATCTGCGTCTGGCAATGACCGGTACTGTCCGTCAGTATTTTGCTGAGCATCCCGCTGATTTTGATCCCCGCCAGTATCTGAAGCCCGCACGCGCCGCCATTAAGGAAATGGTCAAGCACAAGCTGATCAATGTCCTGGGCTGTGACGGTAAGGCTTGATTTAACGTCAATATTCGGGTATAATACATATATATCGAATTTTGGAGGTTTTTTAACCATGGCTCAGATCACCAAAGATACTATCATCGGCGATATCCTGGACATTGCGCCTGAGACCGCCCCTGTTTTCCTCTCCATCGGTATGCACTGCCTGGGTTGCCCCTCTGCACGTGGCGAGACCGTCGAGCAGGCTTGCATGGTTCATGGCGTTGATGTGGACAGCCTGTTGGAGAAGATCAACAGCATTGCTGCTGAAAAGTAAGCACTAATTATTTGAAAAAGGAGCGGCATTGCCGCTCCTTTTTTCGAGTGTGTTTGTTTTAATAGGAGGTATCTCAAATGGAATTAACACCTCGTTTGTCTAAGGTGGCCGAACTTGTACCGTATGGTGCGCGCTTTGCAGATATCGGCACAGATCATGCATATTTACCGACCTGGCTGATTTTGAACGGTGTGATCGAATATGCTATTGCAGCAGATTTGCGAAAGGGACCGTTGGATCGAGCCAAAGATACAGCGGAGAAATATGAAGTAAGCGATAAGATGGATTTTCGCCTTTGCGACGGGTTGACCGATATACGTCCAGGGGAAGCGGATACCATCGCAATTGCAGGTATGGGCGGAGAAACGATTGCACACATTTTGTCGAATGCGCCTTGGACAAAAGAACAAAGCATTACATTGATTTTACAGCCAATGAGCTCTCAATCAGATCTGCGTCAGTGGCTTGTAACAAATGGATATAAAATCGAAGACGAGTGTGTTGTTCGTGAAGAGAAAACACTCTATAATATACTTTTAGTCAAAGCTGGCGTGATGGACGATATGACACCGGCGGAACTTTTAGCAGGGTGTCAGAACAATGATCCTTTGCGAGGCGAGTATTTGGCTCATCTTATAACAAAAGTAAATCGTGCTTTGCAGGGACAACACTCGGCAACACATAAAGATGAGGCTGCGATTAAACAATTAGCTGATGTGCTGGATGGGTTGACCGAGATGAAAAGGGAGTGGGATTCATGGCGACAGTAAAGGATGTTCTTCGTTATCTGGATGAGAAAGCTCCGTTCTATTCGCAGCTTGGTTTTGATAATTCCGGGTTTTTGGTTGGCAGGGGAGACAAGGAAGTCAATCGAATTCTGGTTGCACTTGATATTACGGAAGACGTTATAAATGAGGCGGCCGAACTCAATGCGGATCTCATCGTTTCCCATCATCCCGTCATTTGGGAAGGCGCAAAATCCGTGACGGACGAAACGCTCCTTGGCAGAAAATTGCTGGCGCTGATCAGCCATGATATCGCCGCTATCTGTGCACATACCAATTTGGATGCAGCTAGAGGCGGCGTAAACGATTCACTGGCTGCCGCTTTGGGATTGAAGGATACCTCTTTGCTGAAAACATATGGTTTTTATAATGATGGAACGGCATACGGAATTGAACAGGTAGGTACATTACCCGGGGAAGCCATTTCGTTGACTGAATTCGCAGCTGTTGTAAAAGAAAAACTGGGGTCAAACGGTGTGCGTTATGTGGATGCCGGCCGCCCCGTTCATAAAGTTGCTGTAGGCGGAGGAAGTTGTTCCGGTTCTATGAAAGACGTTTTAGCGGCGGGGTGTGATACTTTTGTCACTGCCGATGTGAAATATGATGGTTTCCTGGAAGCAAAGGCTGTGGGACTAAACTTGATTGATGCAGGCCATTACCCGACAGAAAACGTTGTATGTCCTGTACTGATTTCGTGGCTAAAAGAAGGCTTTTTTGATGTAAATGTAACATTTTCCGCACATAAAGAAGTTTTTTCCTATCTGTAACACTTGCCAATCGTAAAAGCCTGTGGTATCATATCACTTGGCGAATTTTTGAGAAGGGAATGATATCATGTCTGGACATTCCAAGTGGCATAATATTCAGAAAACCAAAGGCGCGATGGACGCAAAGCGTTCTCAGGCCTTTACTAAAGTGGCTCGCGAAATTATCGTGGCCGTTAAGCAGGGTGGAAGCGGCGATCCCGCTAACAATTCCCGCTTGGCAACTGTGATTGCTAAAGCTAAGGCAGTCAACATGCCCAATGACAACATCAAGCGTACTATTGATAAGGCACTGGGTTCCGGCAATACCGATAACTACGAAAATGTTACTTATGAAGGTTACGGCCCCTCTGGTGTGGCTGTCATTATCGAGGCTTTGACCGATAACCGTAACCGCACCGCTCCCGAAGTGCGTCACTTGCTGGACAAGTACGGCAAGGGCTTGGGCGCTACCGGCTGCGTGTCTTGGTCCTTTGATCAGAAAGGCGTTCTTGTCATGGAGAGCGAGGATCTGGACGAAGATACTGTCATGATGGATGCGCTGGAAGCCGGCGCTGCCGACTTTGAGCCTGACGAGGATGTGTTCGAAATCACCACTGCTCCTGAGGATTTCGGAACTGTTCTGGAAAACCTGCAGGCCAAGGGCTACACGTTCCTGTCCGCTGCAGTGGAAATGGTTCCCCAGACTTATGTAAAGCTCGAGGATCCCGAAGATATTAAAAACATGGAAAAACTGATCGATATGCTGGAAGATAATGATGATGTCCAGCATGTCTACCATAACTGGGATAACGAAGACTGATTTCACGGAAATATTTTAGATAACGCCTATTTGAATTTAATAAAATATTATTGGAAAGAGGTAATGGAATCATGCCCCAGATTGATTTGAGCAAGTACGGTATTGTTGGAGCTACTGAAATCCTTCACAATCCTTCTTATGAAGTTTTGTTTGAGGAGGAGACCAAGCCTGAACTGGAAGGCTATGACAAGGGTCAGATCACTGAGCTGAACGCGGTCAATGTTATGACCGGTATTTACACCGGCCGCTCCCCCAAAGATAAGTTTATCGTTATGGACGATGTCTCCAAGGACACCGTGTGGTGGACTTCTGACGAGTTTGCTAACGACAACAAGCCTGCTTCCAAGGAAGCATGGGACAGCTGCAAGGAGCAGGCTATCAAGCAGCTCTCCAACAAGAAGCTGTATGTTATGGACGCTTTCTGCGGCGCCAATAAGGACTCCCGCATGGCCGTGCGCTTTATCATGGAAGTAGCTTGGCAGGCACACTTTGTAAAGAATATGTTCATTGCCCCCACTGCTGAGGAGCTGGAGAGCTTTGAGCCTGATTTCGTGGTCTACAACGCAGCCAAGGCCAAGGTGGAGAACTACAAGGAACTGGGCCTGAACTCCGAGACTGCTGTTCTGTTCAACCTGACCTCCCGTGAGCAGGTCATCCTGAACACCTGGTACGGCG
>CAZDXX010000173.1:0-3565 GCA_964509595.1 uncultured Oscillospiraceae bacterium | reverse complement strand
TATCATCTTTTGCTGTCAACTTTGCGACTATTTCCTGCACGGTAACTCACCTCCAGATCTCAGTTTATCGTTCAATTCACTTTATCATATTTTTCTGCTCATATCAATGATTGGTGAATTTGCCGGAGTTGGAGCCTATCAGTTCAAAAGGTAATTGGGACGCTCAAAACATGGCATTGACTTTTTTCTCTTTCTTCGTTATAATATTTTAGCAATTATGTAATGTATGTTTGCTGGTGTAGCACAGTCGGTAGTGCATCGTATTCGTAACCCGAAGGTCGCGCGTTCAATTCGCGTCACCAGCTCCAAAAGCTCCGTCGAGTATTCGACGGAGCTTTTCTATAACATATCTATCCTATTCTCATATATACAGGAGTCCGCCTATGAGTATTTTGAATGTAGAACACCTGTCCCACGGCTTTGGCGACCGCGCCATTTTCGAGGATGTTTCTTTCCGCCTGCTGCGCGGTGAGCACATCGGTCTGGTCGGTGCCAACGGTGAAGGTAAGTCCACTTTTATGAATATCGTTACCGGTAAGCTGATGCCCGACGAAGGCAAGGTCGAATGGTCCCGCAATGTCCGCGCCGGTTACCTTGATCAGCATGCCGTACTTTCTCCCGGTATGACCATTCAGGATGTCCTCCGTACGGCCTTTGGCTGGCTTTTTGCCCTCGAGAGCCGCATGAACGAAATCTGCGACCAGCTGGGCGATGCATCGGAAACCGAAATGGACGCCCTGATGGACGAGCTGAGCGAGATCCAGGGCCTGCTTGATGCCCATGATTTCTACATGATCGATGCCCGCGTCGAAGAAGTTGCCCGTGCTCTGGGTCTGACCGCGCTGGGGCTCGACCATGATGTTTCCGACCTTTCGGGTGGCCAGCGCACCAAGGTCCTGCTGGCCAAGCTTCTGCTGGAAAAGCCGGATATCCTGTTGCTCGACGAGCCGACCAACTACCTTGATGAGGAACATATCGCATGGCTCAAGCGCTATCTGCAGGAATATGAAAATGCATTCATTCTGATCTCCCACGACATTCCCTTTGTCAATGAGGTCGTCAATCTGATCTACCACATGGAGAACCGCAAACTGACCCGCTATGTCGGCAACTATGACCGCTTCCAGGAGATTTATGCCATCCAGAAGGCACAGGTCGAGGCCGCTTACGAGCGTCAGCAGCAGGAGATCCGCGAACTCAAGGACTTTGTCAACCGCAACAAGGCCCGCGTCGCCACCCGCAATATGGCCATGTCCCGCCAGAAAAAGCTGGACAAGATGGAGATCATCGAGCTTGCCGCCGAAAAGCCCAAGCCCGAGTTCAACTTCAAGGTGGGCCGCACGGCAGGCAAGATGATCTTTGAGACAAAGGATCTGGTCATCGGTTACGATTCGCCCCTCTCCAAGCCCCTCAATCTGGGTATGGAGCGCGGCCAGAAGATCGCCCTCGTCGGCGCCAACGGCATCGGCAAGACCACCCTGCTCAAGAGCATTCTGGGCCTGATTCCCCCGCTGGAGGGCGAGGTGGAGCTGGGCGAGAACCTGCAGATCGGCTATTTTGAGCAGGAGGGGGATTATGACAACTCCACCACCTGCATCGACGAGCTGTGGAAGGAGTTCCCCGGCTTTTCCCAGTACGAGGTGCGCTCGGCTCTGGCCAAGTGCGGCCTGACCACCAAGCACATCGAAAGTCAGGTGCGTGTGCTCTCCGGCGGTGAGCAGGCCAAGGTGCGCCTGTGCAAGCTGATCAACCGGGAGAGCAACATCCTCCTGCTGGACGAGCCAACCAACCATCTGGATGTGGATGCCAAGGACGAGCTCAAGCGCGCCCTGATGGAGTATAAGGGCAGCATCCTGCTCATCTGCCACGAGCCGGACTTTTACGAAGACATCGTCAGCACGGTATGGGATTGTACGAAGTGGACGACTAAGATTTTCTGAGCCGCGGCAAGCCGCACCGGCGGTTCGCGGTCTGGGATATTTTCTCAACAAAAATTGAGGAAATATTAAGAGACTTTTTTCATTGTTTTGAGGTATAATGACACAATGAGAACATCGAATAAAAAAGGAGTTCACATTGTGAGTGAGAAAAAGGTTTCACCGGCATACAAAGTGGTAAAGGCGCTGGTGCGTCTGTTTTACCCGAAAATGGAAGTGGTTGGCACGGAGAATTTACCGGACGGTGCGGCTATGATCGTGGGCAACCACACGCAGATGCACGGCCCCATCGCCTGCGAATTGTATTTTCCCGGTAACCGCTATACCTGGTGCGCCGGACAGATGATGGAGCTGAAGGAAGTACCCGGGTATGCCTATCAGGATTTCTGGTCTCAGAAACCCAAGCGCAGCCGCTGGTTTTATAAGATCGTTTCCTACATCATCGCACCCTTGTCCGTGTTGATTTTTAATAATGCCAACACCATCGCGGTCTACCACGACAACCGTATTCTCGGAACCTTTCGGGAAACCGTCAAAAAGCTGCAGTCGGGAGCCAGTGTTGTCGTGTTCCCTGAGCACGATGTGCCCTATAACCACATCTTGTGTGAATTTCAGGACCGGTTCATTGACATTGCCCGCCTTTACTACAAGAGGACCGGAAAAGAACTGGATTTTGTTCCTCTGTACATTGCGCCTGATCTGAAAAAGATGGTTTTGGGCAGACCGATTCGCTTTTGTGCAACAAATTCCCACGAAGAGGAGCGCAAGCGGATCTGTACTTATTTGATGGAGCAGATTACTGACTTGGCCTGTGCTCTGCCCAAGCATACTGTGGTGCCGTATCGCAACATTCCGAAGAAGCTTTATCCGTCTAATATCTCCGATGAGGGTGAAAATCATGCGGAAACCAGTTGTTGATTACCGACAATTACGCCCGTCCAAGCTGAAGGACCCTGAATACTATCATTTGCTGTATCTTCTGGGGTGGGTGGGATACTTCGTTCTATACTTCCTGACGGAAAAATTAATTCCCGCGGAGAACTGTTATCCGGTTCACTGCTGGTTGGATGATGTGGTGCCGTTCTGTGAAGTTTTTGTGATCCCCTATACCTTCTGGTACTTACTGATCGTGATTTCGCTGCTTTACTTCGTGCTGTATAACCCGGACAGCTTCAAAAAGCTGATGACCTTTATTATTATTACGCAGATCGTGGCTGTGATCATCTATATCCTTTTCCCGACCCGGCAGGATCTGCGCCCGGAGGTATTCCCTCGGGAGAATATATTCACCTGGGTATTGTCGTTGATCTATTCGTTTGACACCAACACCGGTGTGTGTCCCTCCCTCCACGTGGCGTACTCACTGGGCATTGCTTCGGTGTGGGTGAAGGAGCGCGGCGTGTCCCGTTGGTGGAAGGCTTTTGTCGTGTTTGCCGCTGTTCTGATCAGCATTTCTACTGCCTTTGTCAAACAGCACTCCGTGGTGGATATTTTTGCTGCGATACCGCTGGCACTGCTGGGCGAGTGTATCGTTTTCGGCAAGTGTTACTGGCTGCCCAGGTTCAGAAAAGAATTCGCAAAAAATGAGTAATCATATGAAAAACTCCGGTTTTCCGGAGTTTTTCTCA
>CAZDXX010000172.1:0-3602 GCA_964509595.1 uncultured Oscillospiraceae bacterium | reverse complement strand
TTCAACTGTTTTCAGCCTGTTCGACCTTCGCTTCCTTGAGCGCAGCCATTGCAGCCCGCTTCTCAGGGGTGACATTCCATACAAACTTGAATGCAGCCCATGATCCAAGGATGAACACGGCAGGAATCAATACACACAGAGTTTTCAGACCAAAGATGGTACCTGCACTTTGAACTTCCAGTGCAGCGTCGAAGCCAATCCATCCCAGTACATAGAATCCGAAAGAGCTGCCGATAGCCTGACCAATACGGCGGGACAGATTAAAGGTTCCGTAGATAGAGCCTTCCGTACGCTTGCCGGTGATCAGTTCGTTATAATCGATTGCCTCACCCACAAGCCCCCACTGCATTTGGATAGAAACCATCGATAAACCGGAACCGACGCCCAGAACCACACCGTGCACCAGAGGATGGACATCCGTAACCAGATGCATAACAAACAGCAGGGTGCAAATGGCACCGCCGATCAGCAGAGTGCAGCGGATCAGTTTCTCCAAGCCCAGTTTCTTGCAAATAAAAGGTACGGCAATCATAGAGGCGATCATAAAGGGAGCAGAAAGGGCCGAGCTGATGGACTGGTATGTTACATCGTGATACACTTCGGAGTACATGTACAGACTGATGTTGGATACCAGATACTGCATGGTACAGATGCAGATACCGTGAATGCACAAAGCAACAAAGGGACGGTTTTTCTTGACAACGGTGAGAATGTCGGAAAACCTGATATCCTCGCTCTTGGTCTCCGCGCCGACAACGGTGCGCTCCTCCGTCCAGAAGTAGTGCATCAGACAGATCACAAATCCAATAATGGCGCAGACGACACCGGTGATCATGTAGCCGGTGGAGGTTCTGTCACCGAATATACCTATAATAATTGGACCGACCAGACCCGGGATCATATTACCGATCATAGAGCCAACGCCACGGGCAGAGGACAGGGATGCACGCTCGGAATCGTTGGTGGACATAGCGGAGAGCAAGGAACCCATGGGAATGTTAAACATGGTGTAGGATCCTTCATACAGAATCTTGCAGGAGAACAGAACAACGACGGTTGCGATGCCGTCAAAGAAGGTGGGAACGGTCCACAATGCGATGGCAGTCACTGCCATCAGGGGTGTGGCACGCAGAAGCCAGGGTCGGAACTTGCCGTTCTTGTTTTGCTTCCGGGCAAAGGCCTTGTCCATCAGCGCGCCCATCATGGGATCGTTAACTGCGTCCCAGATGGTCCAGATGAGAACCAAGGTGCCCATCAAGGTGGGATCGATGCCTAAAACGTTGGTACAATACATGGAGAAGATGCTAGCCATTAGTGCAAAGGTCATGCAGCCGCCCCAGTCGCCAAACATATAGCCCAACCAATGCTTTGTTGTCAGGCTGCCGGGGGTCTTTGCTTTTTTAGCCATTGTTTTATTCCCTCCTGTTTTTTTGCGGCATAATAATACTGCCGCACCATTCCGCCATTATTCTACCAAAATATGCTTGCTATGTAAATTGTTTAGATTGCAATAAACATTGGTTTCCCACAGGGCGATGTAAGAGTTCGGTATATCTGCGGCTCTCACAAATTGGACCGTGGTATTGATAAGCGCAGGAAAAAGCCGTATAATTGAGAAAATACGGAAAGGCGGAGCAGCGCATGGAGACCTTAATTGAACTGTATGATGAGCGCGCAAACGAAAACATTCTGGCGGCGGATATGTTTCGCCCCCAGCGCATTATCTATCTCTGTCCAATGGAAGTCGCTCAAGACCGAATCCGCCAGAAAAAAATCAAAAGCTTCTTTATGCATCGGGGTTGGAAGCCGGAATTGATTTTTATGGAAACCAGCCTGTTCAAGGCAGATCGTATTCTTCGCCAACTTCTAACCATTAACGAGAAATATCCGGACTGCGCCCTTGATGTCACCGGAGGCAGTGATGCTGCACTGTTTGCTGCCGGTATGTTTGCCTCTCAAACAGGAGTTCCGGCCTTTACCTACTCACGTAAACAAAACCGTTTCTACAACATCAGCGGAGCAGCCTTTGCCGATAATCTTCCCTGCGACCTCACTTATTCTGTAGAAGAATTTTTCCTGATGGCAGGCGGCACGCTGCTCCCGGGTCGGGTAAACAATGCAATTCTGGAGCAATACTTAGAAGATTTCGATCCATTTTTTGACTGTTTCCTTCGTTTCCGTCGCGATTGGACAGATATAATTTCCTATATACAAAAAGTGTCTCCGGCAGAATATAGACAGACTCCACCATTATTCATTCAAGGGGAATATATAGTCAAAGGTGACCATGGCAAAAGGAATTCTGCCAACGAAGATGCCCTGCAGGAGCTTGCACGCATCGGCTTTATTCTGGAGCTTACCATTGTCTCCGGTGAGTCGGTTTCCTTCCGTTTCCGTGATGCAAATATTCGCACCTGGCTGCGAGATGTCGGCAGTGTATTGGAGCTTTACGTTTACAAAGCCTGCCTTGATACCGGCATCTTCAACGATGTCATCAGCAGCGCAATAGTTCGTTGGGATGACACTTTAGGACACAGCAGCGTTTCCAATGAAATCGACGTGATGGCTGCCAAGGGTGTCATTCCACTCTTTCTCAGCTGCAAGGCTACCGATATCAAGACAGAAGCTCTCAATGAACTGGCCATCCTGCGAGATCGTTTCGGCGGAAAAGGCGCAAAAGCCGCCATCGTCACAACTGAACCCTGCAATGTCGCCGCGCGGCACCGGGCTGCCCAACTTGGAATTGCCGTCATCGATTTGGAAGAGCTTCGAAACGGCCAATTAGCACAGCGGTTGAAAATCATCATGAAAGCGCAATAACAGGCGGCTTGTAAACGAGAAATAACCTCTATAGCGGAAGTCATTCCGTTCCTCAACTAAAAAAACACCGGTCCCTCATCGACAGGAACTCCTCGTCGACAGGGTCCGGTGTTTTGCTTACAAAACTCGAACAACATTACCGAACAATTTAAAATTTTTCCGCAGGCAAAAACCGAATAGCAGCAAATAACTTCCGTTAAATAGTTTCGACCACAACGTATCCATGCTTTTCGATGGCTGCTTTGATTTCGTTTTCATCAATAGGTTCTTCCATAGAAACCGTTACGATTCCCTGTTTCAAATTGACCTTCGCAGAGCTGTGGGGAATGTCCTGTACGTCTTCCATAACTCGATTCACACAGTTCTGGCAGTGCATTCCATCTACTCGAAAAGATTTCTTTTGTACGATAGATTTCAGCTTTCTGCTCTTTGCCACGTAAGTACCACTTCCACAACAGCTTGCTTTGGATTTAGATTTCTTAAGAATAGCCCCCACTGCAACTGCGACGATGAACAAAGCGACAATCCAAATAATAATATCACTCATTTTAACATCTCCTACTTGCATTCTCAAAGCGGTTAGAATATACTAACTTTTTTTATTATAAGCTTATTTTATGTTTTTTTCAATATCAAAGCAGTGATTGTTCTCGTGAAGCATCGCTCGAACTCCTATTGGAACTCGTCGCTCCACGATGGTTGCACTTTGGTTCTCAATGTATGGTTTCTGACTCCTCTGCACACCTTCCCCATGCAGGCTCAGGTGGCAGGTTCCAGAACAG
>CAZDXX010000171.1:0-3613 GCA_964509595.1 uncultured Oscillospiraceae bacterium | reverse complement strand
TCCGTCTTGTCGAAGCACAGAACCAAGGCTGATCTGTATGCAATAAATTTTTACGCCGTTCCAAACAAAATGGTTTGGAACGGCGTTTTATCTTCACTTTCATCGTACTTTTACCTACTTAACAGCACACCACAGTCTCTTTCGCTCTTCTTTTTTTCTTGTCCTTTTCTTTTCCGTGTGGTATGATGTAAAAAATCCGATTTAAGGAGGTTCCCTTATGACAGAAACAAAAAAGGAAATCCTTCGAACAATTAAGTTCGTTCTGTTTTCCATCAGTGCCGGTGTAATTCAAATCGTCAGCTTTACTTTGATGGAAGAGATTTTGCATCTCCCTCACTGGCTTTCCTACTTGGTTGCACTTATCCTGTCGGTACTGTGGAACTTTACACTCAATCGAAAGTTTACGTTCCACTCCGCAAACAATGTTCCCGTTGCCATGTTGAAGGTGGCATTGTTCTATCTTATCTTCACTCCTCTTTCCACTTGGTGGACTGCTGTCCTGACCGGCCCAAACATTGGCTGGAACGAATATCTGGTTCTGATTCTGACCATGTTGGTCAACTTCAGCAGTGAGTTTCTTTATGATCGCTTTTTTGTCTTTGGCAAAAGCATTGATACGGCAAAAAAATAACTCTTACGCAGCGCAAAATTTCAGTTGTTAAATTTAAAACCAGTAATGGAGAACAGTCTCCATTACTGGTTTTTTTCGGGCTATGAGAGGAGTAAAACCGCTTACAGCGCGGCAGTAAAGATGCCCTTGATATCCTCCACCGTCAGCGGGACAAAGCTGCCCTTACAACCGGCTGCAGCTTTTTCTGCCATAATATCAAAGTGAGTGGCATCGATTCCCACTTCTCCAAGAGTTGCAGGCAAATTCATTTTCCGGAAAAACGCCCGAGTAGCAGCAATAGCTTCACGGCCGACAGACATATCATCGTCACCGGCCAGACCAAAAACATTGCGTCCATATTCTGCAAACTTCCACGCAGTCTCTTCATTCAGCGCAAAATCCATCCAGAACGGCGTCAAAATCGCAAGACCTTCACCATGGGTAATGTCATAAAACGCGGACAGCTCATGCTCCATGGGGTGTACGCACCAAGCAACGTTCGCGCCACAGCTAACCAAACCGTTGATGGCCAAACTGGATGCCCACATCAGATTGGCACGGGCATCATAGTTATCAGGCTCTTCCAGGGCAATTGGGCCATAGTGAATCACCGTTTTTAGCAGTGCCTCGCACATTCTGGCCTGAAGATAAGCACCTTTGACCTGATTAAAGTAATTTTCCAGCGTATGGCTCATGATATCAGCGGCACCGGCACTGGTCTGCTTTTTGCTCACAGAGAAGGTGTATTCCGGGTTCATAACAGACATGCGGGGTTTGATTTTACCGGAACCGGTCGTCCACTTTTCGTTTTTCTCCAAATCAGAAATAACTGCAAAAGAATCCATCTCAGATCCAGTAGCAGCAATTGTCAATACAGAGTAGATCGGCAGTGCAGATTTGATTTTTCGTCCGTCTAAAACGAGATCCCAGGCATCTCCGTCATAGCATGCACCTGCAGCAACAACTTTGGCACAGTCAATCGTTGAACCGCCGCCAACGGCAAGGACCATGTCAATTTTGTTTTCCCGGCACAACTCTATACCCTTTCGTACAGATTCAATGCGAGGATTAGGCTCAACACCGGCCAGCTCAGTTACACATAGGCCGGCTTCAGCCAAAATGCCCATTACCTCATCATACAAACCGGAGCGCTTGATGCTTCCTCCGCCGTAAACCAACAGGACATTTTTACCACTGGATGCCAACTTAGACAGCTGAGCCAATTGATTGCGCCCGAAACGAATCTCAGTCGGAACATTATAAGTAAAATTTTTCATTTTAACCTCCACATTCAATTTTCTTGCCATAAATATATCACAGTCAATTTATGAATACAACAAAAAAGCGAAAGCCGTGCACGTATTTCGATGGCAAGGCTTTCACTTTTACATAGTTTGATATTACACAAATTTTCTCGAAACAAAATGGAGTACCAATCCGAAAATTAACCCGATACACGCCGGAATGATCCAGCCCATACCAATTGAAAAGAAAGGCAGTACATTTGCGGCTGAGAGTAAACCTTCAACATGCAGATATTCTTTTGCCGCTTCAGGAAGTGCATTCAAAAAGTCAAATGCAGAAGCCAAACCGGTGCAGACGGTCACAGAAACAAATACTCGTCGATCGTAGTTGAACCATCGTCCGAACAGGCACAGCAAAATCAAAGTGATCGTAAGAGGATAAAGGAACATCAGCACCGGCAGAGACAACTCAATAATGCGGTTCAAACCAAAATTTGCAATTGCAAACGAGAACACACAAAATAGTATTGCGTATGTGCGATAGCTCAAGCTATTTGGAAACAGCTCAACAAATGCAGTAGCGCAGGATGTGATCAAACCGATCGCCGTCTTCAGACATGCTATGGTCACAATGATACCCAGCAGAATGCCGCCAAACGTACCGAAGTAGTGCGAACCGATCTGGAAAAGTGCCTCGCCGCCATCTGCACTGATGCCGAGCACGGAACGGGACTGCGCACCAACTACTGTCAGCATGCAGTAAATCGCTGCCATAAGAATCGTGCTGAGAATACCGGATTTCAGCGTACTGGCTGAAATTGCTTCCGGAGATTGAATACCCAGATTTCGAATGGAATTGATCAGTACGATACCAAACGCCAGGGATGCCAATGCGTCAAGAGTATTATATCCATCCAAAAAACCTTGAAAGAAACTCATTTCTACATAATTTCCGGTAGGTTCCCCGGCAGAAATGGCACCCATAGGATTTGTTAGGGCTGTAATCGCCAAAAGAGCCAGAAACAGTAAAAAGAGCGGATTTAAGATTTTGCCGATCCAGGTCATTATTCCGGAGGGCCGCAGAGAGAAGAACAATACAATAATAAAGAAAACTGCCGAGAATACGCACAAAGCAATGGAAGTATTATCTGCGTGAATCACAGGCTGGATACCGACACTGAAAGATACAGTTGCAGTGCGTGGAATGGCAAACAAAGGGCCGATCGCCAGATAAAGCAAACAAGTAAAGAAGTATCCATAGGGCTTCCCTACTCGCTTGCACATATCAAATAAGCCTTCACTGCGTGAAATTCCCATAGCAGCAATGCCCAAAAGCGGTATTCCAACACCTGTCAGACAAAAACCTAGGATAGCAGGCCAAAGATTTGAGCCTGCCTGCTGCCCCATGGAAACCGGAAAAATCAAATTACCGGCACCAAAAAACATTCCAAATAACATTGATGCAAGGAAAATATATTCTTTGATCGTTAGTTTGCGATCCATAGTAATACCTCCTCGTAAGGCTTCTGACACATAGTAAGCAAAAGACCCTGAAGCTACATGTTTCAGGGTCTTTTCTTCTCGTATACAAGTACGTTCGTATTATACCACCTTAAAAACAAAATGACAAGGTAAAACAAAAATATCAACATTTTGTTTCTTTATTGACAAACAAAAAAACCTTGCAACCGTTCAGTTACAAGGTTTTGATGGTCCGAGTGACAGGACTTGAACCTGCGGCCTCTTGACCCCCAGTCAA
>CAZDXX010000170.1:0-3624 GCA_964509595.1 uncultured Oscillospiraceae bacterium | reverse complement strand
GAACTCTCTGTTTTGATGCCCTTCTCAACAGGCGCTCGATTATATTACCAAACCCCGACCCGTTTGTCAACACCTTTTTCAGGTTTTTTGAACTTAATTTTTGGACAACAATATCTTTGGTTTTCCATGAAATAATAAGCACAAGATGTGCTCACCCTCTCTTGCTTTTCTCTTTTACACACATTACAAACCATCCAATAACCGGACATACAAGCCCCAAAACTATTCCCAACACCGGAAGCACTCTACTGCTAAACATCCACAGTGTCTCTACATCCCCGAAAAGCATCCACGCACCTATCATAGCTGCGCTTGCCACCGGAACAACGCTCCACTTACTCCACTTTCCCGTACAAAGACAATCCGCCAGCTCTCTCCACGCATGCAACAGCAATCCCACCAATATCAAATCTGACAATGTCCAGAGTGCAACGATCAACGCTTCTACACGTTGGAACACACCTTCTATACCCAGTCCCTGTACCATAATTAAAAAAGGTGACGGCACTTCTCCTGTCAAACGCGATCCCAAGCATCCGATTACTGCCCCAATTAGTAGTGCCATCGCAATACAAAAGCTGACAGGCCACGCTGCCACACGCCGTTTATCTTGCTTTTGAGACAGCGTTTTGCGTCCTAATATGACAACTGGGTATACATTTAACAATAGACCTGCTGCTGCAATACTGCTTTTGGGCAACGCGGACAGTTCTTCTCCGCCCACTGCAAAGTTAGCGCTTTCTATTTTAAATACAGCCAATACCAGGACTCCCACCAACAGCACAGTCAAAGCCAGATAAAAAATCTCCCCTGCTCGTGCAAACGCCGAAATCTTTCCTACACCCATCCAAACAGCCACCAAAAGCATGGCCGCCACGCATATAAGCGCAATCGTTTCTCCATAGACTTCAGCCAATCGTGCTCCACTTAGACGCAGCGCCACCATCAGAACCAGAAAGGTCCACGCGAGATACATTATAATTATTATATTTTTTGGAGCAGTTCCGACTCGCTTTAAATCACTTCGATAAATTTCTCTCGTTGCCCAACATGCACCCAGCAGCAGCGGAATTGCACCCAGCAGGGATAACCAACCCGCACTTCCCGCCAGCCGAGCCGTCATTGTAGGCAGGAGAGCCGTCGCCGGCATCAACAGTGCTGTCACAATAAGCACCATCAGTTGACGCACCGAAATCCCATCATGTTTCACATTCTTCCTCCGAAACCAACACCGTACCAGCCAGTGTTAAAACATCTTCCTCTATACACAACACCGGCACTTCCACCCACCCCTGTTCCTTTAACCGCATCAAACTCTGAAGCACTGTAATCGGTTCCACACCGGAATTCATTTCAATCGACGTTAATCGTCTGGCTCCTCCATCGATGCTCGTCAGCAAATCCTTTGCCGATCCACTTTTCGAAACCCAAACAGTGGCTCCTTGGCTTAACACAGGTTCCTTTAATGCCGCTTCCAATACAACAGGCAGGTTTGTCTCTTCCCCCAACACGATCTGCGCTACGTGTGTCAAAGATACATATTCTTCTCCCGCTCCTTTCAGCGCCTTTTTCGCTTCCCCAAAGTTTTCCCCCTTTGCCGAAAGCACGGATGTCTTAGCTCCCCCACTCCCCGTCTCAGGATCACTGGCTGCAGTCAGGTCAACTTCTTCCGCCGTCCAATCCACCCCTAAAACCTGAACCAGCATCGTCGTCTCCAACTCGCGCGCAAAGGGCTGTGCACCGCAGCCTGTCAACAAAGAAATCATTATCAAGCATGCCAACACACGTTTCATCCTTGATTCCTCCTGTTTTGCGTATTCAGCCACTTCTCCCTCAGTTTGACTCGAGGAAGTGGCTGCCGCAAAACCGTATGACCCTCCACTTGTTCCTCGGCATTGGATGCAAATGGCGCCAGGTAAGCGACCCCGAAACTTTCGATTGACGCCAGTCGATAAACCAGAATCGCCCCGACAAGGACCATACCAAAGGCGCCTGCTACGCTGGCCGCTATCGCCAGAAGAAAGCGCCAGATGCGCAATGCTCCTGCAAAGTCCTGTGAAGGCATTGTATACCCGGCAATGCCCGCAATAGCCACCACGATGAGCACGGCCGGAGACACGATTTTCGCCTCCACTGCCGCCGAGCCAACCACCAATCCACCCAAGATGGATACGGTCTGCCCAAACGGTGCCGGGAGCCTCAGGCCGGCCTCCTGCAGCACTTCAAAAGCCAAAAGCATGATCAGGACTTCAAACACTGTAGTGAAAGGCACATTGGTTTTTGCTGCGTTAATGGAAAGGGCCAATTTCAAGGGAATCATCTCCGGATGGAACATTACCGCAGCAATATACAGACTGGGCAAGAACAAGGTAATCAGCATACACAGATACCGCAGAACCGTCAACGCAGATGCCACTACCCAGTTTTCCGACTTGTCCTGCCCGGTTTTTAAGAACTGCTGGATATTTCCAGGCAATAGGTAGCCCAGGGGAATCCCGTCGATCAGGACGCCTACTCTCCCCTCCACCAAGCCGGAGCAAAAGCGATCCGGACGCTCGGTATACGCGATCAGAGGAAAGGACGTGTCCACCTCATCTACGATATACTCTTCCAGATTCCCTGTCATCAGCAGGGCATCCACATCAATGTTTTGGATACGCTTTTCCGCTTCCTCCACCAAAGCAGGGTTTGTGATACCTTTTATATATATAACATCGACCGGCGTCAGCGTCTGCCGCCCTACAATCTGTTCCTTCACCTTTAGTTCCGGCGCACGAAGACGCCGGCGCACCAGGCTGGTGTTGGTCCGAATACTTTCCACGAAGGAATCTTTGGATCCTTTGATTACCGGTTCATTTTCCGGCGCGGAAACCGCTCGTTTTTCTTCTGTTCCGGTGAAAAAAGACAATGCCTTTCCATCCCCGAAAATTAATAAGCAATCTCCATTGATCAGCGTTGCCACCGCTTCATCCATAGTCTTACATTCGGTCACGATGAGATCATACACACCGCCGCGGCACATATATTTATACGCTTCTTCCAGAGTGCAGTCGGCAAAGGCCTCATTTTGTATCAGCGGTTTCAGCAGATAATCTGCCGCTCGCTCCAACCGCACCATTCCAGCAACATAGCAGAGCGTCACCTGCCGTTCCGGATCATTATGGATCGCCAGCGGCCGAACACCAAAATCCACGCACCCCTTAAAAACCTTCTGAAGGTTTTCTACCGTCAGCGGCAGATCGATCCGCGGCTCCTTCCGGGGATGCGGTGGGACCCACTCCTGCTCCTTACCGAAAAAGCCCATATTTCACCCTTCCTTTTCCCATTTGAATTTACGCTATATAATAATGTGCCTTTTCCAAAATGAAATATACTCCTGAAAACAAAAACAGACCGCGTTCCGTAGAACGCGGTCTGCAGTAAGTTCAATTGTTGCCTCAGGCGATTAGCACATGGGCTTCAGGTCGGGACTAATGGTCAGGGTAGCCTCGGTAGCTTCCTGAACCTGCTCGACGGTGAACTCGGGGTTGATTTCCTTCAGCACCAGGCCGTTGGGAGTGACATCGATAACGCCCATCTCGGTGATGATCATGCTGACGACCTTCTGAGCAGTCAGAGGCAGCT
>CAZDXX010000169.1:0-3631 GCA_964509595.1 uncultured Oscillospiraceae bacterium | reverse complement strand
ACCTCAATCACATGCTCACCTTCCCCTTTAAGCGTCAGGCCGTAGTTGACATGGACACAAATCAACTGCTTGCCGATAGCTTTAATCAAAAGAGCGGCAACAACAGAGGAATCAACGCCGCCGGACAGAGCAAGCAAAACTTTCTTGTTGCCAACCTGAGCGCGAACGGCTGCAATCTGTTCATCGATAAAAGCCTGAGCAAGAGCAGGAGTTGTGATGCGTTCCATAGTTTCGGGACGAACATTACCAGACATAAATTTTACCTCCCAAAATTGGGCCCAAATAATATAAGTTTTGCGCCCGGTCAAAGTAAATTAACTGTAAAAAAAGATAACACAGATGGTATCTCATTGCAAGATTTTTTTCGGACAAATCTCACATAAAGCTATGTTAGATTCTGTTGAAATTACACATGCCGAATGAAGGTAGGTTTTAATTGATACAAATGATTAAGTCTTATTGACTCCACAAAGTAAGAAAATAAAGTTAAAAAGAGCTTCTTTGCGTGTTTTTTCGTCCTCAGGCCATGGATCATCGCCTTTATGGTCGACCATCAGTACAGGCATAGGCGCGTTGTAAATTTCAATTGCAACGTCTAGCTCAACGCCGTCAACAATGCGGTTGGGGCCTCCGTTCAAAATGACTCCTTTTACATTGGGAAGTGCATTCAATTCGTCCAGAGTTATGGTGTGGGGATGGATCTCACAGTATACTCCTAAATCGCGGATTTCACGGGCCAGGCGATCATTCTTGTCACTGCCAAGATCCAAAATAACGATCATATCTTGTTCCATCAAAAAATACCTCTTCTTTTTTGAAAAATTATATACCAGAAGCAGCAACTCGTCCAGAAAAAATATGTAAACAAAAGTTTGTAGTAAGATATTTCGCGGTTTTATTCCTGAGATGAGATATGATATAATCAAAAACTGAAAGAAATGTTGAATACCGATTCGCCTAAATTGATTAAGTCGGGCAGAAAACCGATTTTGCTTGCTTTCTGCTGTTGGATCGCAATTGCTGCAGTCAGTTTGCTGGCGCAAAATATTCCTGGAATCATTTACGAGGAGGAATACGATGAATTCTTTTGATTTTTGGATGCCTACTAAGGTGATCTTTGGCGTAGGAACACCTGATTATGCCGGAGAAGAAGTGAAAGCGTTTGATGGCAATAAAGTGCTTGTCCTATACGGTGGTGGAAGTGCCGTAAAAAGCGGTCTGCTTAAACGAGTTACTGATAGCTTAGATGTTGCTGGTATAACATGGAAGTCGGTAGGAGGGATCAAACCCAATCCGTCGGCTGAATATGCACAACAGATTATCGACGAAAATTGTAATCAGGGCTTTGACTTTATACTCGCGGTGGGTGGAGGCAGCACCATTGATACAGCAAAGGCAGTTTCGTATGGATTGGTTACGCCAGATATCCCGGTTTGGGATTATTTCAGCCAAAAGGTTAAACCTCAGAGAAATCTTTCTGTAGGTGTTGTTCTAACTATTGCTGCGGCAGGAAGCGAGACAAGCAACTCTGCCGTGCTAACAAACGAAGCACAGCAGATTAAACGCGGTCTAAGCAGTCAAATGAACCGGCCAAAGTTTGCTGTCATGGATCCGTCTGTTACGACGACGCTTCCTCCTCGCCAGACGGCCTGTGGTATCGTTGACATTTTAATGCATACTCTCGATCGATATTTTGCAGAAGATACTGGAAATGATGTAACAGACGGAATAGCAGCAGTAATTATGAGGACTGTCATTAAGTATGGTGCAATCGCGATGAATGATCCGCTGGATATGAAGGCCAGAAGTGAGCTTATGTGGGCGGGAAGTATTTCGCACAACGGTATGACAGGGCTTGGACAAACGCGTGACTTTTCAGTACATCAGCTTGGGCAGGCACTTTCAGCTTTGTATGATACTCTGCACGGGGAGAGTCTGTCTGCGGTTTGGGCAGCCTGGGCTCGTTATGTAATGAATGCTGATATTCCTCGTTTTGCGAAGTATGCCCGTGAGATTTGGGGTGTTGAAGAAGTAGACGATATGAAGGCTGCGGAGATGGGAATCGATGCGACAGAGGATTATTTTCGATCTATCGGCATGCCTGTTTCTTTGAGAGATGTGTTAGGCGAGTTGTCTGATGAAAACGTAAAGGAGATCGCTCGTAAGTGTAGTTTTAATGGAAGTCGGAAAGTCGGTTCCCTCTATCCGATAGGGGAAGAGGAGATGTATCAGATCTATAAAATGGCTTATTGATCGTATCTTCATTTTTTGCACAAAAAAATAATCGATAAAAAATTTAAAAAACTTGAAAAAAGTTCTTGCATTTTCTGTCCAGCTGTGTTAATATAATCTAGCTGTCACGAGGGACAACCCAATGACGGGCAGTATGCGGCTGTAGCTCAGCTGGATAGAGTGTTTGGCTACGAACCAAAAGGTCGGGGGTTCGAATCCCTTCAGCCGTACCAGAAAAAGCCTCGAAACGAACGTTTCGGGGCTTTTTCTATAACTTTTTTAAACACTTAGCAAATCTCAAAAATGTTTTGGGGTTTATTTGGGGTTTATTTTTGAATGGGGTTTAAAATGTGATAAGGGCACCTACATCCAATTTCGGATGCGGGTGCCCTCTTTCTACAAAAAGAAGTTCTCTTGCTGAATGGCAAGAGAACTTCTTTTGCTTCAAATAAATCAAGTACGAAGATATGACTTTACCAACTCCTGAAGCAGTTCATCGCGATCCAATTTGCGAATCAGAGAACGGGCATTGTTGTGGTTGGTGATATAGGTGGGGTCTTCTGAAAGGATATAACCGACGATCTGATTGATAGGATTATAGCCTTTTTCCTGAAGGGCGTTATAAACAGTGCTCAAAATAGCTTTGATTTCTGCGCCCCGATCCTGGTGGAGTGAAAACTTACGTGTATAGTCTGTTTCCATCGCCGGTACACCTCCTGAAACTCATAAATATTGTAACTATTTTAGCGCAACAAAGTGGTAATTGTAAAGAGCTTAATTGCGGATTTAATGAAAAGTTAACTACTTAACGTAGAACAGCACCCAGTTCAGACTCTAGTAGAGCCAGGATGCTCTTTACTTCTTCGTCAGCCTCTTCGGCGGTTAGGCTGCGATCATCGGCGCGAAGGATCAGGTTGAAGGCAACGGATTTCTTACCATCGTCCACACCCTTGCCGCGATAGATATCAAACAGAGCAACTTCCTTCAGCAAGCCCTTGGCGCCGCGGCGGATGCACTCAGACAGAGCGCCGACAGTGACAGCTTCGTTACAAACGACAGCGATATCACGAGTAACGGCAGGGAACTTGGGCAGGGGAGTGTACTCAGGATCGGCACCTTTGGCGTTCATCAGGGCGTCAAAGGAAAGCTCAGCGCAGTAGAACTCAGCGTCCACATTGTAATTCTGAGTTACCAGGGGATGGACTTGGCCGAACACGCCGATGCACTGACCGTCCGCACAAACGGCGGCGCAGCGGCCGGGGTGGTAGGAGGGATTGTCGGTGACGGGGTGGAATGTGATGTCCTTGGCGCGGATGTCCTTCATGATGGCTTCAATGATACCCTTCAGGGCAAAAAAGTCCATGTCAGTACCGTAAGCGCCAATGGAGAGCATTTTGGA
>CAZDXX010000168.1:0-3647 GCA_964509595.1 uncultured Oscillospiraceae bacterium | reverse complement strand
TGGAAGCGGAACATGGCAATTTCTTTGACCGCTGCGCTCGCCCGGGTCGTCCGGTGGAAAACGAAAAAGGAGAGAACACCATGAAAAAGAGATTCCCCCGAACCCTGAAGAAAGTGCTCTCTGCTGCCATGGCAGGCGTGATGACAGTTTCTCTGTTGTCTGCGTCCGCGTTCGCTGCAGAAAACACAGCAAGCGAAAACTTCCATAAGGATGCCGCCGAATTGATGGATCAGTGGATCCATGTTGACAAGACTTCCGTACTGAGTTCCATGGGCGTGGATCAGGGTACAGAAGTTGAGGTCGAACCCTGCTACGTCCTGCAGAACGTCCTCTACTGTGCCAATCCCGAGGACGAGGACTGCGCCGTCCTCAGTATCTATGTCCCCGAGGCATATGTCAAGGAAGCGGTTGCAAACGGCGACGGCACATTTACTCTGACCTTTGATGAGAGCGCTGTATTCACCAACGATGTGGGCACCAAGTACACCGTTGGCACAGCTCCCATCATCTACCAGAACAGCGTGGACGGCTACAAGGAAGGCTATCAGCTGACTCTGGGTACCGAGATCAAGGGCGTCTACGGCAACGTGGCCTGCGATGGTGTCAGCCATTATGAAGACTATGTGGCAGCCGGTTACATCTTTGTCAGCGTCAGCAGCCGCGGCGTGGACAGCAATCTGCCCCTGAGCGACAACCCCATGGCAAGTGCGATGGGCACCGGCGGTTACGGCCGTGATCTGGAAAGCCAGGGCGCTGCCCCCGCTCCCATCGTCGACCTAAAGGCTGGTGTGCGTTATCTGAAATACAATGACAGCGTCCTGCCCGGCAGTTCCGACAAGATCATCGCAGTCGGCGGCTCCGCCGGCGGTTCTCTGGCCGCTCTGCTGGGCGCTTCCGGCAACAGCAGCCTGTACGATTCCTATCTGGAAAAGATCGGCGCTATCATGGACTCCACCGACGATATTTACGGCGTCCGCGCACAGGCTCCCATTGCCAATGTGGATCTGGCCGACATGGCCTATGAGTACCTGCACTCCAGCGAGTCCTCTTATTCCTCCGGCATGGGCAACTCCAAGGTCACTGTTGATATGACCGCTCCCGGCAATGAGTTCTATCTGGATCTGCACAATCTGCTGATCCAGAACTTCGAGGTATACATCGATGAACTGGGTCTGGACTCTTCCACCTTCCGTGAGGGTTATCTGACTGCTATCAACGAAGCTTTGGATGCCTATGTCAACTACGGCCTGGCCTTTAACGTAGAGGGCTTGCTGAAGAGCGACAACGTGAGCTCTGTTTCCTACGAAGACGTACAGGGCTTCGTAGATGCTCACGACAGCCTGATTTACGAAAACGGCAAGGTCACCGCCACCAGCATGGAAGCGTTTGTGTCTGACTTTATGACCCGTTCCAAGGCCATCATGGGCTTTGACACCGAGGCAGCCAAGTCTTGGGAAACCAAGCTGTTTGGCGGCGTTGAAGACGGCGCGTCCTACGGCGAACACTTCTCCGCCTCCCTGCTGGCTGCTCTGCAGGAGCTGTCCGCTGAGCATGAAGAAGCCGCTCGCCTGGTTGAGGTTTATACAAACGCTGAAAACGGCGTGTACAGCGATGGCAAGCAGGATCTGGTCAAGCTGATGAGCTGCATGACCTTCCTGTCCGGTGACGAGGAAAGCGATGTTGCCCAGCACTGGCGTCTGGGCAATTCCACCATGGACGGCGATGTCGGCTCCATGATGGCCTACCTGATGGCCCGTGTCCTGAAGGACAATCTGGGCATTGATGACGTAGAGTTCTATCTGGGTGTTGACGAGATCACCGGCAACGGTCACGGCTTCTTCGACTTTAACTTCCTGGATGCGGAAGCCGGCATTGACGAGATGTGCACCGGCAAGAGCGTTGACAAGCCCGCTCTGCCCGAACTTCCCCTCGTAACTTATGAGCCCTCCTCCGGCGGCGGCGGTGGCGGCACCGGTGGCGGCCCCAATGGCGGCAACGGCCCCGATGACGACGATGACGGTCCCAACGGCGACGGTCAGACTTCCACCGAGGACACCTATGTAGTCCAGTCCGGTGATTGTCTGTGGAACATCGCAGTCAAGGTTTACGGCTCCGGTTCTCAGTTCGGCAAGATTGCTCAAGCCAACGGCATTGTTTCTCCCTACACGATCTATGCAGGCCAGACTTTGGTGATCCCCTAACAAACGCATGGGCATACAAACCGCAATGGTTATAATTCAACGCAAATAAGGTCAATGTACAAAGGCCCCCGATTTTCTGTTAGAAAATCGGGGGCCTTCAGCATGTTCTGGTCAGTTTAAAATCTATCGTTTCACCGTTCATCCTTACTTTTGTGGACTGCTCTACGATATCGTTTTTTCAATCAAATTGAACCGTTAGTCTCAACCTTGTGTTCTTGCCAGAAAGTTCTGCTCAATTTTCTTAATCTTATTACGGAACAAGAAAATCGCAGCCGCCGCGACAAAAATAGGAACTGTCATTGCCAGCCACATAACCGGAGTGTATCCCATGATATCCGCAACCTTGCCGCAAATCATGGGACCAATAATCGTCGCGGCATCGGTGCCAATGTAATTCGTTCCGGAAGCACTGCCTCGACGCTCAGGCGGTACCGATTTCATGCACAGCGACTGCAGCATAGGTTGAATGGCACCATAACCAAAGGCATTGCACACAGCCGCAACAAGAAGCATCAAAAGTCCTTCCGAGTAGGCGATCAGTACAAACGAACAAGCCGTCATAAGCACCGACGGAATTCCAACTTTTGCAAAACCAAACCGTTCTGTTAACTTTCCAACCAAAGGTCGAGTTGCCAGCAGAGTCAATGCGTAAACGGTAAAGAACAGGCTGCCGCCAACGATTCCACGCTCCTCCGAGTACACCAGCAAAAATGCAGAGATCGAGGTAAAGCCTATATTAATAAAAAACGTGATAACGGCGGGAACCACCGCTTCCTTGGCGATCATGTTGCTCAACTTCAGGCTGAACGGTATGCTCTTTCGCGGAGCCAGCTTGATTCGTGTAGAAAGGAAAATCGCGCAGCACATGACCGCAAAAATCACGAGGTACGTATTGCGGTATCCAATGGCATCACGCAAAAGTACACCTACCGTCGGACCAATGGATTGCGCAACCACCTGCGCGCAGCCGTAATAACCCATGCCGGTAGAAAACTTGTCCCGCGGTAGTGTATCTGCCACAATGGTCAGACAGCAAGCGGCAGCAAAAGCATTTCCGATACCCTGAAACAGACGGAATGTCTTCAACACCGTAATAGCCTGTACCCCTATTGCTTCCGCAATTACAGGCGCAGAGCTAAAGCCAAGATATGCTATCGCCATAAAGCTCATACCCATAGCCACCAGTTTTTTTCGGTTGAATGCATTCATTGCCGGCCCGGATATAAACCGGAATATCAATGCCGTGATGGCAAACATGCTCATAAGCTGCCCGATCTGATCTGCCGGTGAACCCATGGACTTGGCGTACAGCGACAACAGCGAATTACTCATCTGCTGTCCCATGTACAGCGCCATAGTCGCAAAAAAGATACTCAGGAACATCGGGTTCCAAATCGTCTTTGGCGGCTCCCAATGAAGTTCTGTCTCTAAGTTATCCTGCTGCAT
>CAZDXX010000167.1:0-3659 GCA_964509595.1 uncultured Oscillospiraceae bacterium | reverse complement strand
GCTGGAAGTTCGCCGAGTACGAGATGAAGGGCGTGCCCCTGCGTCTGGAGCTGGGTCCCAAGGATATTGAGCAGAACCAGTGCGTTCTGGTGCGCCGCGATTCCGGCGAGAAGACCTTCGTCAGTCTGGACAGCATCGAAGAAACCGTAGCCCAGATGCTGGACTCCATCCACGACGGTCTGTACGCCAAGGCCAAGAAAAATCTGGAGGACAACACCTATCCCTGTATTACCCTGGAAGAAGTCAAGGAAAAGATGGCTGCTCGCGGCGGCTTCGCCAAGGCTATGTGGTGCGGCGATCTGGAGTGCGAACTGAAGATGAAGGAAGACGCCGGCGTTTCCTCCCGCTGTATCCCCTTCGAGCAGGAGCAGCTCAGCGACGTGTGCGCCTGCTGCGGCAAGAGTGCCAAGAAGATGGTCGTCTGGGGCGTCGCATATTAATTCGATTCAACATCAGCATATTATGTCAGGCAGAACCGAAGCCGGTTCTGCCTGATTTTTTATAAAAATGCAAAAAGCAAACAAAACTTTAACAATTGCATGGTAAAGTGATCTTGAACGTTGAAACTCTAATCGGAGGTACCGCTATGTTTAAAATTTTAATTGTAGAAGATGACAGGGATTTGAACAAGTCCGTCTGCTCCTTTTTGAATCAAAGCGGTTACGAGGCCACCGGCTGTCTGAACGCAACTGACGCCTATGATGCGTTGTATGAAAAGACCTTTGACCTGATCGTATCGGATATTATGATGCCGGGTATTGACGGGTTTGAATTTGCCCAAAGCGTTCGCAGCCTAAATGAAGAGATCCCCATCCTGTTTATGACTGCCCGGGATGACATTGCTTCCAAGCAACGCGGATTCCGCATCGGGGTGGATGACTACATGGTCAAGCCTATCGATCTGGACGAACTGTTCCTGCGAATTGGGGCACTGCTGCGCCGGGCTAAAATCGCTTCCAGCCGGAAACTGGAGGTGGGTTCCTTTGTCATGGATGCCGATGAACATACCGCCTATCTCAATGGCGAAGAAATCCCTATGACCAATCGGGAATTTTCCATCCTCTACAAACTGCTCAGCTACCCCAAAAAGACCTTTACCCGCACACAGCTGATGGATGAATTTTGGGATGCAAACACCGAAACTGCTCCCCGGGCCGTGGATGTATACATGACAAAGCTTCGCAGCAAGTTGGCGAATTGTACGGCCTTTGAGATTGTGACGGTACACGGACTGGGTTACAAGGTGGTGGTTAAGTGAAAAAACGGCGTGGATTGGACGGATTGCTGCGTGCGGTCTATCATTATTTTCTCTTTTTCATTATGGTGGCATTTCTCGTCACCTGCTGTATGTTGCTGTTTGTCCGCACCTTTTCTTCCACGATGAATCTTACGCTAACGGGTGAAAACATCAGCATGGCGGCAAAGTTGACCTTTGGCAATGTGGTGCTGCTGAGTCTGCTTTTCACCATCATAGATGCCCTGAGACGAAAATGGGCGGTAGACCGCCCGGTCAAGCGAATCACAACTGCGGCAGAAAAAATCATGGAAGGCGACTTCTCTGTTCGGGTCCCCACTACACGTTCCCTGGGCGCCAGCGAGCGTTTCGAAGATATTGCTGACTGTTTCAACCGAATGGCTCAGGAACTATCCAGTGTAGAAACCCTTCGGACGGACTTTATTGCCAATGTATCCCACGAGATGAAAACACCTCTGGCCGTGATGCAGAACTACGGCACGATGCTCCAGCAACCGAACCTTGACGAACAAAAACGCATCGAGTATGCCAAAGCAGTCACCGACGGCTCCCGCCGATTGGCTGATATGATGACCAACATTCTAAAGCTTAACCGACTTGAAAACCAACAGATCTACCCCCTGACCACGCAGTACAATCTGAGTGAGCAGCTTTGCGAATGTCTTTTGCAATACGAAAATATATGGGAACAATCCAACATCGAAATCGAAACCGACATCGAGGAGGATGTCACCATCAAAGCAGATGCGGAACTTTTGTCTTTAGTATGGAGCAACCTTTTTTCCAATGCCTTTAAGTTTACCGAGCCAGGGGGCACCGTATCAGTCAGCCTTTCCGCCACGGATCATGATGCAGTCGTCAAAGTAAAAGACACCGGCTGTGGTATGTCGCCCGAGGTAGGTACACATATCTTTGAAAAATTTTATCAGGGAGACACCTCCCATGCCACTCAGGGCAATGGGCTCGGCCTGGCTCTGGTTAAACGCGTAGTAGACATCATGCAGGGCGAGATTGGCGTGGAAAGCGCAAAAGGCATTGGCACCTCTTTTACCGTAACAATTCGGAGGGCCTGACATGGACTGGAAAGCGTTTGGAAAAAAACTGATTTTCCCGCCCGTTTGGCTGATCCTGCTTCTTACTGTTTTCAGTGCGGCAGGACTGGTCCTGGTCTTTGTCAAAGGCTGGTCAGAAACCCCAGTCGCCTACGTTGTATATGCAGTTGCCTTTTACACGGTCAGTGTACTCTCAGTTTTTCTTGCCGTAGTCTTACCAAAACAATGTCAGACAATTCGACAGAAAATCTATGATCATCCTCTGGGACACCGTTATATGACAGACGCTGCCTTTAAAACGCATGTAAAGTTGTACGCATCTTTGGCAATCAATCTGCTTTATGTGGGCGTCAATGTTCTGTCATGGTTTCTGTACCGTTCCATGTGGTTTGTGGTGTTGGGCACCTATTATACGATTCTGGCTGTCATGCGTTTTTTGTTGGTGCGCTATGTCAGAGACAATAAAATCGGCAAAAACCGCTTGGGCGAACTGCAGCGCGCCAAATTGTGTTCCTATATTTTGCTGTTGCTGAATTTTGTATTGACCGGAGCCGTAATGATGATTCTGTACCAAAACAAGGGTTACAATTATCACGGCATCCTAATTTATATCATGGCAAGCTATACGTTTTATATCACCGTTCATGCCATTGTGGACCTGATCAAATACCGCAAATACCAAAGTCCGGTTATGACCACATCAAAAATCATTGCCCTTTCAGCGGCACTGGTATCCATGCTAAACCTGGAGACGGCCATGTTCTCCCAATTTGGCGCAGATATGTCACCGGCAGGAAAGTGGCTGATGATTGCCCTGACCGGCGCAGGAGTCAGCGTCGCCGTTATCGTTATGTCGATTGTTATGATCGTCAAGACCTCAAACGAAATCAAGGAGCTAAAATAAATGGGAGACAATAAAGAGATCTTCAACTACACCTACTCTGCCAAACAGCAGGAGGAAATTGAGCGCATTCGTAAAAAATATATGCCGCCCGAAGAAGACAAAATGGAACAACTGCGCCGGCTTGACCGAAGTGTGACCCAAAAGGGGACCACGGTTTCTTTGATTGCAGGCATCCTCGGCACTCTGCTTCTGGGCCTCGGAATGAGCTGTGCCCTGGTCTGGGCCGAAAATCTGCTCATCCCCGGCATTATCATCGGCCTGATCGGCATTGCTGTTTTGACAGCAGCATACCCCCTGTATCAACACATTACGAAAAAAGAGCGGGAAAAGATCGCCCCTGAAATCATTCGGCTGACAAATGAACTAATGAAGTAAATAAACCGGCGGCACACCAATTGTGGTATGCAGCCGGTTTTCATGTGAAAACGGATATTAAATTGCAGCCATT
>CAZDXX010000166.1:0-3702 GCA_964509595.1 uncultured Oscillospiraceae bacterium | reverse complement strand
GTATCTGCAGCTGCCGGTTCCGGTAAGACCCGCGTTTTGGTGGAGCGCTTACTGGAACGTGTTGAGCGAGAGGGCCACAATATTGATGAGTTTCTGGTCATCACCTTTACCAATGCGGCTGCGGCTGAGCTGCGAGGGCGTATTGCGCAGGAGCTTTCACAGCGTCTTGCGTTGGACCCGGGGAATGCTCGTTTGCGCCGCCAGACGATGCTGGTCTACAAGGCTCATATCTGTACCATTGACGCTTTGTGCATCGATTTGCTGCGGCAGCACGGTCACCTGTTGGATGTAGATCCGGACTTTCGCATCTGTGATCAGGCGGAAAGCGATGCGATCGCGTCGCGTGTGCTGGATGAGCTGTTGGATGAACGATATGAAAATATCGAACATGATCCCGGATTTTCTGCATTGGTAGAAGCAGTTTTGACCGGACGGGATGATATGCGATTAGTGAATGTCATTCTGGACATCCACGCCCGAATTCAAAGTCATCCGAATCCTGAACGCTGGCTGACGGAACATCGGAGTGATTTTCGTGCGGAAGGAATCGATGATGCCGGAGAAACGGTGTGGGGACGATTGATTCTGGAGCATGCAAAGGCGCAAGCCGACTATTGTCGAAGCGAATTGGCCGAAGCCTTGGAGTTGGCGGCTGAGGATCCTGTGGTAGATGTGAATTACGGTCCGACATTGTCTGCGACAATGGAAGGTGTAGAGGATTTGGCCTGTGCGCAAAATTGGACGCAGGCAGCAGCTTGTTTTCCTATCTCATTCCCACGTGCGGGGGCGAAGAGAGGGGCTGATCCGGAGATTAAGGATGCAGTTGCCGGTATACGTACGCGTTGTAAGACACGGCTGGAAGCGGTAGAAGCTCTGTTTGGAACGGACAGCGCCACGGTGCTGGAGGAATTGCGTGTTTTGGCACCCGCCATAGAAACACTTTTTGATCTGGTGCTGGAATTTGGACAACGATTTTATCAAGAAAAGACTCGACGCGGTTTATTGGAATTCTCAGATGCTGAGCATTTGACGGTTCGTTTGCTGGAAAATGAAGAAGTGTGTGATCTGCTGCGTCATCAGTTTACTGAAATCATGGTAGACGAGTATCAGGATACCAATGAGGTGCAGAATGTCCTGTTCAATGCTTTGTCTAAAAACGGCCGGAACCTGTTCCTGGTGGGTGACGTAAAGCAGTCTATCTACCGATTCCGCTTGGCGGATCCCACCATTTTCCTGCGCAAGTATGAAACGTGGCCTCTTGCGGAGCAGGCAAAAGATGGAGAACCACGCAAATTGATTTTATCCCGCAATTTCCGGTCAAGACCGCAGGTGCTCCATGCGGCGAACTATGTATTTGAAAATATCATGAGCCGTGATTGCGGTGAGATGGAGTACGGTGCAGACGAGGCTTTGGTGCCCGGAGGTAATTTTTCGGAGGACCCGGCGTATGCGGCTGAATTCGATGTGATCGACCTGCCTGAGAAGGAAGGCGGGGAGGATGATGTCGATAAGAACCTGATTGAAGCGCGGTTTGTGGCCCGGCGGATGGCAGAAATGCTGCGAAACCGCTTCCCGGTGGATGACGGTGCGGGCGCTTCCCGTCCGGTACGACCCGATGATATGGTTATTCTTCTTCGATCCCCGGGGCCTGTGCTGCGACATTACACCCGTGCTTTGTCAGAAGCGGGAATACCGGTAGAAACGGAAAGCGGCGGTGACTTTTTTGAAACGACCGAGATATCGGTAGCGCTGTCCCTTCTGGAGGTTATTGATAATCCGCGTCAGGATGTGCCGCTGTTATCGGTATTGCGCTCGCCGTTGTTCGGGTTCAATTCTGACCGTTTGTCCCAGATTCGGTCAGGATGTAAAAGTGGTGACTTTTATTCGGCTTTGGAGGCTGATGGCGGGGAAGACTGTGAAGCTTTTCTGGAAAAGCTGAAACAACTTCGGTATCGTGCCGGTGAAATGTCTGCGTGCCGGTTGATTGAACTGCTGTACAGCGAGATGGATCTGATGGCTGTTTTCGGGGCAATGCCCGGAGGAAAAGAGCGTCAGGCAAATTTGTCCGCATTGAGAGAGCAGGCGCGGCAACTGGAGCGGGCGGGACAAAAGGGATTATACGGCTTTTTGACACATTTGGGCCGCATGCGACAGCGTGGTGATCGCATAGTGTCTGCCGCGGTGGGCGCCGGCGGCGTAAAAATCATGTCAATTCACCGTTCCAAAGGTTTGGAATTTCCTGTTGTTTTTCTCTGTGGTTTGGGACGGCAATTTAATAAGATGGATTCTACGGCGCCTGTGCTGTTTCATCAACAGTTGGGCGTTGGGCCTAAATTTTTGAAACGAGGAGACGGCTGGTCGGTAGAATGGCCTACTCTGGCTCGGCAGGCAGTCTCGCTTCAGATGGATCGGGAATTGAAAGCGGAGGAAATGCGCCTCTTGTATGTTGCAATGACCCGTGCCAAGGAAAAGCTGATTATGACCATGGGATTGCCGAAGGCGGCAGATGCGTTGTCCAAGATGATTCGGGACGCGGGGCGTCCGGTAGCTCCTGCTGTGGTTACTGCTGCCTCTACTCCGGGTCGGTGGCTTCTTCTGTGTGCACTGACACGAGCAGATGGCGATGCGCTTCACGCGGCAGCCGGGATGAATGGTGCAACTCAGTTCCGGGACTGTGGTCCGGCGTGGGACATCAACTTGATACCTGGTACTGAATATGAGCCGCCTTTACGTGCACGAGGCGAAGTCTGTGGTGAAGTTTCTCGTGCGTCCAAAGATCAGGTAGAGGCACTTGTACAGGAGTTAACATGGTCTTACTCCTATGATCAGGCTGTTGAGCTGCCATCTAAGTTGACCGCGACTCAATTGAAAGGCCGCAGCTTGGATGCTGAAGCGGCGGAAGATACAGATGTGCCGCAAAAAAATTGGAATAAGCCTTTTGAACGGCCGGATTTTGCGGCTCGAAAGCTGGGCCTGACTGCACCTCAGCGCGGCACGGCTTTGCACAAAGTGCTGCAGTATTTGGACTTTGAAAAAACCGGTTCGGTGGAAGAAATTACTGCTGAGATTGAACGGTTGATAGACAAACAGTTCATTACTGCGGAAGAAGGACACAGCGCCGACGCGGCCAAGCTGGCAGTTTTTTTTGCATCGCCTTTGGGACAGGAATTGCTAATGGCCCCGCTTCGAGAGCGTGAATACAAATTCTCCATACTGGTGCCCGGGGAGGAATTGTTTTCCGGTGCGGAAGGAGAAGAAGTTTTGTTTCAGGGGGTCGTGGATTGCTGGTTTGAGAATGAACATGGCATCACGATTGTGGATTTTAAAACAGATCGCGAGCCTGATCCGGAGCAGTATCGGCCCCAGGTAGAGGGATATACCCGCGCGTTGGAAGAGCTTCTGGGCAAACCGGTGGCACGGAAAGCCTTGTACTTTTTTTCGACAGGGCAGATTTTCTTTTTATAAAATGAAAAAAACAGTTGCATTTTAAAAAAGAATGTGTTACCATATCAGATGCATTATGCGGATATCCCGGATGAGAAAGAGGTGAAACCCCCATGAAGGAAGGACTGCATCCTAATTACAATCAGACCACCATCCGGTGCGCCTGCGGCAATGTCATCGAGACTGGCTCCACCAAGAGCGATATCAAGGTGGAAGTTTGCTCCAAGTGTCACCCCTTCTTTACCGGTAAGCAGAAGG
>CAZDXX010000165.1:0-3741 GCA_964509595.1 uncultured Oscillospiraceae bacterium | reverse complement strand
GGCCAGGCAGAGGAAATACCCGATTGAGCAGCCACTGAATCTGCAATTTGACCGATAAAATAAGTATCAACCAGGTCGTTAAAGGCGCGCAAAAAGTTCGCTCCGAAAATAGGGAGCGACAGGATAATAAATGATTTGTAGAGATTAGGCTCCTGTAAGAGAAGTACAGAGCGGTCTTTCGACATTGAATCAACTCTTTTCTGGTTGGCAAGCTGTTTCGATATGTTTAATGGCAATCATAGCAGATTTTTGGAGAAAAGAAAAGAGAATTGGATTGCATTGGAGAGAAGATGATTTTATAATAAAGAATACTGTAAAATCTGCAGGAGGCATAGCCATGAACCTGTTTACTGCTGCTCAAATGAAAGAGATCGACCGCATTGCCATTGAGGAGCGCGGAATTCCCTCTACGCTGCTGATGGAACGTGCAGCCAAAGCTATTGTAGAAGAAGTCGTTGCTTTACCGCTGCCCGGACCTAAAAAAGGCGGAAGAGCGATTGCATTTCTTGTTTCTTCAAAAAATGGCCGCAGACCCTCTGAGGAAGAAATCGAACAGATGGAGAAAGATTACTGGGCAAACAAGCAGCGCTCTGCAATCGTGTTTTCCGGACCCGGCAATAACGGCGGTGACGGTATCGCGGCCGCGCGTTTTCTCCTGAAAGAGGGTTGGAAGGTTAAGTGTGTTCTTGTAGGAAAACGAGAAAAAATGACGGAGGACAGCCGGGAGATGGAGCGTCGGCTGGTCGAGGTGGGCGGTGAAGTTGAGAACTTCGATCCGGAAAAATGGAGCAGCTATTCCGGTTATGATGTTGCCATCGATGCTTTATTTGGAATCGGCTTGAACAGTGAACTTCGTCCGGATGCAATTGAAGCAGTAAAAACGATGAAAAGTGCCCATTGGATCGTGTCGGCAGATATTCCCAGCGGTGTTCAGGCAGATACCGGAAAGGTTTTTGAGGGGGCCGTAAAAGCCGATGTGACCGTGACTTTTTCCGCTGGAAAACCCGGCTTGTTTATTGATGATGGCGCAGTACACGCTGGTCGTGTGGTCGTGGCAGATATCGGTATACCGCAGGATTTGATGGAAGATGGTTGCGGCGTTTCGGTGACTCCAAAGCCGGAATTTCCTCGACGCAGGCGCGATGCACATAAAGGAAACTTTGGAAAATTGTTTATTTTCGCGGGCAGTGTGGGGTACACCGGTGCGCCAGTGATGGCTGCCCGTGCGGCAGTGCGCAGCGGAGCCGGTTTGGTTACGTTGGCTGTGCCTCAAGAGGTTTATCCGATTGTTGCCGTAAAGTGCGATGAAGCTATGGTCTGGCCATGGTCGGATTGGTATGAGGATATTCTGGAAAAGGCAAAAGCGTGTGATGCAGCACTCATTGGCCCGGGCCTGGGACAAGGAGAACGGGCGGAAAAATTGGTTCTGGCGTTGCTTCGTGATTTGTCCTGTCCGGTGATTTTGGATGCAGATGGTCTAAATATCGTTGCGCGTCATATAGATGTGTTGGACAAACGGGAGGGTTTGACCATCCTGACGCCCCATGATGGAGAGTTTTCTCGTCTGTCCGGCTGTACATTACCAATCGAAGATAGATTGACTGCTGCTATGGACTTTGGCGAGAGACATCATTGCGTTTTGGTTTTAAAGGGATATAGGACGATCACTTCTGTTTGGAACCGTAACAGTGCGATCAACACAACCGGAAATCCCGGTATGGCGCGAGGAGGCGCAGGTGATGCTTTGGCTGGCTTGATGGCAGGACTGCTTGTCCAGAAGCGGGTGCAAAATCCCTCCTATCTGGACGGAGTGCCTACAGCGGTATGGATCCACGGCCGAGCCGGGGATCTTGCTGCGGCAGATAAGGGCGAGTATGGCATGAACATAGGTGATTTGATTGAGCAGATTCCCTATGCAATAAAAGAATGCGAGGAGGAATAAGCGCGTGCGCAAACGTTTATGCGCACTAATGATGATCCTCTGCCTGCTGCTGACAGGTTGCAGCGGTGGAGAAAATGATGGAAACAATTCCGCTGATGAACTGGCCCTGAATATTCGCACGGAATATTTGGCCATGACATCCTGTTCCGCAACGGTAGACATGGTTGCGGACTATGGGCAGCGAGTGTATGAATACACGCTATCTGTCTCATGGCAGAAGGATGGAGACACTGTATTAACTGTTCTTGCACCAGAGAACATTGCCGGAATCACAGCTCGGATCGAAAATATGACGGGTTATCTTGAGTATGAAGGCGCAAGCATCGAAACCGGTGCCCTTATCGTAGAGGGATTATCTCCTGTGGAAGCGATTCCGGCTATTTTGGACAATATTTTTTCCGGATATATTGCGGAATGTGATTTTGAGACAGTTGGTGAAAGCCGACAACTGTGGTTCTTATGCCGTGATCCCGAGAATTCGCCTGGTATCGGTACAGAGGCGGCTTTTTGGTTTGATGCTGAGAGCCATGCGTTGACCTGCGCAGAAATACTGTCGGATGGATATACCGTTCTACGCTGTGATTTTTTAGAGTTTGAAAAAGAGTAAATGATTGAAGGGAAATGGAATGGATCAAGCAACAAAAAGAACCTGGGCAGAGATCGATCTGGCCAATTTGGAACATAATTATCGAGCCCTGCGAGGGATGCTCCCTCGCGGGTGCCGATTCGTAGGTGTGGTAAAGGCCAATGCCTATGGACATGGTGCCGTTCCGGTTGCAAAAAAACTGGAGAAACTAGGCGCGGAGTATCTTGCTGTGGCATGTTTGGACGAAGCGGTGGAACTGCGGGAAGCAGGAATCTCGGCCCCCATACTCATGTTGGGACCAACGCCCTCTGTTTTTGCGGAGGATTTGTTGAAGTATGATATTACACAGACGGTACAAGATTTGGATTCTGCGATTGCACTTTCCGAGGCTGCTTCGAAAGCAGACAAGCCTTTAAAGATTCACATCAAGGTGGATACCGGAATGTCTCGTTTGGGTTTTCTGTGTGATGAAAAAAATGTGGATAAGGCAACGAAAGAAATTATTAAGGTCTGTGCGCTTCCAAACTTGGATGCAGAAGGTATTTTTACCCATTTCGCAAATGCGGACGGCGATGAGGAATACTCCATGCGCCAATTGATTCGCTTTATGGATGTTGTGGACAAGCTGGCTGCAGAGAATGTGAAATTTGAAATCCGTCATTGCGCCGCGAGCGCAGCTGTGCTAAACTATCCTTGTTCACATTTAGACATGGTTCGTCCGGGTATTGCCTTGTATGGGCATTATCCCGATCCATCCTGTGAAGGGTTGGATGGTCCGGGTTTGCTGCCTGTTATGACGCTGAAGACACGCATCATTGCAGTTCGTGAATTGTCTGCTGGAACTTGTATCAGCTACGGATGTACACATACACTCCAACGGGATTCCAGAATTGCTGTTTTGCCAATCGGTTATGCCGATGGAATGGAGCGTTTGTTGTCCAACCGAACAGAGATGTTGGTGCATGACCAGCGTGTTCCGGTTTTAGGCCGTGTTTGCATGGACATGTGTATGGTTGATGTGACGGAGCTTCCGGAGGTTGCAGTCGGTGATGTGGTGACTGTATTCGGTCCTGAGATTCCCTTGGAAGAGAAGGCGGATACGGTTGGTACGATCCAGTATGAGATGCTTTGCGGTGTATCTCGAAGAGTTCCGCGAGTGTATTTGGATTAACTTTTCTTTCCTCTGTGGCATAAGATGACTCGGGAGAGTTTG
>CAZDXX010000164.1:0-3750 GCA_964509595.1 uncultured Oscillospiraceae bacterium | reverse complement strand
AATATCGGGCACCTTGTCGCCACCGAAACCAAGGAAGGTTTCAAAAGGAATATTGAATCCATCCTTATCGTACTTCGTTCCGCAGACCGGGCAATAAGCATCGGGCATATCCGCACCGCAGCCATAATAATGTGCCGGATCTGCAGCATAGTCAAAGTCTGAATGCTTGCAGTTGGGACAACGGTAGTGAGCAGGCAGCGAGTTAACTTCCGTAATACCGGACATAAAGGCGACCAGCGAGGAACCCACACTGCCTCGGGAGCCAACCAGATAACCATGATCCAAGGAATCTTGCACAAGCTTCTGAGCCGACATATAGATAACATCATACTTACAATTGATGATGTCGTTCAACTCAACATTAATGCGATCCACCACGATTTGAGGCGGTTCTTCTCCGTAAAGCCGTTTCGCTTTACTCCAAACCAAGTCTCGCAGTTCTCCGTCAGAATTTTCCAGCTTGGGAGTAAACAATCCGTGCGGAAGCGGCTCAATAGGTTCGCACCAGTCAGCCACCAGGTTGGTATTGGTAACTACAACTTCCTGCGCGGTCTCTTCACCCAGGTAAGAAAACTCTTCCAACATCTCATCTGTGGTGCGGAAGTACAACGGATTCGGCGAATCAGCATCTTCAAAGCCTTTTGTTGCAAGTAGAATGTGACGGAAGATCTCATCTTCTTTATTCATAAAATGCACATCGCCGGTGGCACACACAGGTTTCCCCATTCGCTTGCCCAGTTCCACAATACGACGGTTCCAGTTGCGCAGCTGTTCCTCATCTTTGGCGACCGAAACACCTTCCTTGTCAGGGCGAAGCATAAAGGCGTTGTTGGATATAGGCTGAATCTCTAAGAAATCATACCAAGAGGCGATACGTTCCAATTCTTCATCATCTGCGCCATCTACCATAGCGCGGAACAATTCGCCCGCTTCGCAGGCCGTACCAAAAATCAGTCCCTCCTTGTTCTCCTCAATGACCGATTTTGGCATGATGGGGAAACGAGAGAAATGATCCAGATGGGCCAAAGATACCAGCTTATACAAATTACGCAGGCCCGCTTTGTTCTTCACCAGAATGATCAGGTGATAAGTCGAACGTCGTGCTTTACCGCCTCGCTTCATTGTTTTCAGCAAAGGATTCACCCGATCCAGTGTATTTACCTTGCGTGCTTGCAGCAAAGGCAGCATACCACCCAGCGCCAGCGCACAGGTAGCCGCATCGTCGTCCGCTCTGTGATGATGGAAGCCGGGCAGCTTCAAATGCGCGGCGATAGTGTCCAGCTTATGGTCCTTCAAGTCAGGAAGCAAATATTGCCCCAACACCACGGTATCTACCGTAGCATTGTTAAACTCCAAACCATCCCGACGGCACTGAGCTGAAATAAAGGCAGTATCAAAAGCGGCATTGTGCGCCACCAAAGGCCGCCCAGCAGCAAAATCCAAAAACTGTTTCACTGCTTCACTGGGTGTGGGTGCACCACGCACCATTTCATCGGTAATACTGGTCAGATTTGTAATCTTAGGAGGAATAATGCGGCCGGGATCTACAAATGTCTGGAAACGCTCGTCAGTCAACTGGCCATTACGCAGCACGGCAGCGCCAATTTCGATGATAACGTCCCCTTCCCGATCCAGTCCCGTGGTCTCCAGATCAAAGGCCACAAACTCTCCATCCAAAGGATACGCCTCGTGGCAGCGATGGACTGCCACCTTTTCATCCATGTCGTTTTGGAAATAAGCTTCCACACCATAGAGAATCTTAATATCTTTGGCAGCATGCCATGCATCCGGAAATGACTGCAGTACGCCATGGTCTGTAATGGCGATTGCCGGATGGCCCCATTTTTCCGCTTGCTTGACCACCGCTTTGGGATCTGTCAAAGCATCCATGTTGGACATACGGGTATGTAAATGCAGCTCTACTCGCTTCTTCGGAGCTTTATCTGCTCTGGGAGGCAGCGCAGGCAGCTCAACCACACCGGCGGGTTCCAGTACGATCTCACCCTCAAACTGATTGAACGAAGGTGTTCCCTGTACCTGCACGTGCATGCCGGGCTTGATTTTATCTACAATAGGCAAACCAGTATCCCCAGCCATAAAGCGGGAAATTCGAACGGAATTCTGGAAGTCGGTTACGTCAAAGGAAACGACCCAGGCCTGCCTCTTCTTCATCTCGCGATGGTTGACTGCTGTGACCTGACCTTCAATCACGATAGCCCCCATGTCCAACTCAATGTCAGAAATGGCAGTGACCTTCTTCTTGGTTATTTTGCCGTAGATTGTCTTATTCTTGGGCCCCGAAACACTACCTTTAGCCTTCAGCGTCTCTTCCAAGGCAGCTTGACGAATGGCTTCAGTTCGTGCAAAAACATCCTCCTGAGGTACCGCTTCCGGTTCCGGCGGCACTTCTTCCAGCATAGGAGGCGCCGATTCTTCCCATATTGGGGGTGGTGCATCTTCCCATACAGGCGGCACATTCTCCTCCGGAGGTGGGGGTGGTGCGTCTTCCCATACAGGTAAACTATTCTGCACAGTCAAACTGGCGCGATTCAGCCGGTAAGCATTTGCCAGCTCCAATTCCACACGCGGCAATAGCGCCCCCAACGGGTGGGAGCTTTCCAATACCGCCTCCAAAGTACGCTCCTTGGCGTCGATGGATGCGGAACAAACCAACACGTCGGCCAACTCTGCCGCCATAGCAGCATCCGGGCGAAGTGCCGTAAACATATTCAAAAAAGGAAGTTTTTCAGCCATGGATTTCCTTCCGTTTCTTCGTCAAATTAGATTGTTTCAATCAAAGCAAACAGTTCATCTACCAGTTGGTCTTCGGGCACCTTCTTCACGATTTTGCCTTTGCGGAACAAAACACCCTCTCCCTTTCCACCGGCTAAACCAACGTCTGCCGCGGAAGCCTCACCCGGGCCATTGACCACACACCCCATAACGGCGACTGTAATAGGCTTGCTGACGGTTTTTAACCGCTCCTCCACCTGATTAGCCAGACCAATTAGGTCAATCGATGTACGTCCGCAGGTAGGACACGAAACCAATTCCGGCCCATCCTTACGAAGTCCGGCCGCTTTCAGGATTTTCTTTGCGGCATAGATCTCTTCTACCGGATCGGCAGACAGCGAGACACGCATGGTATCACCTACGCCAATGGCCAGCAATCCACCGATTCCGATGGCAGACTTCATCGTTCCCATTTCCACAGTACCGGCTTCTGTCACGCCAAGATGCAGTGGGTAATCACTCTTTTCCGCCATCAGACAATATGCTGCCATTGTCAAAGGCACGGAAGAAGATTTCAAAGACACACAGATGTCATCAAAATCAAATCGATGCAGCAATTCAATGTGTCCAAAGGCAGATTCAACCAAGGCTTCCGCCGTTACTCCGCCGTACTTGGCCAAAATCGTTTTCTCCAAAGACCCACCATTAACGCCAATACGAATGGGAATGTTCTTTGCTTTACAGGCATTGGCAACAGCCTGCACACGATCTGGTGCGCCGATATTTCCCGGGTTAATTCGAATCTTATCCACACCGGCAGCAACTGCTTCCAGTGCCAACTTATAATCAAAGTGGATATCCGCCACCAGTGGGATGTTAATTTGTTCTTTAATCGCTCCGATAGCATGTGCGGCCGCCATGTCAGGTACCGCCACGCGTATAATCTCGCATCCAGCCGCTTCCAATCGATGAATCTGCTCCACGGTTGTACAAATATCATCCGTGCGAGTATTACAC
>CAZDXX010000163.1:0-3766 GCA_964509595.1 uncultured Oscillospiraceae bacterium | reverse complement strand
GCCAGATTGATCACAAGGGTGATGACCAGCAAAACAACGGCCACCGAAAAGGCCAAATCGTACTGGGCACGTTCCTTCACATATACATACAGCGCCACGGTCAGAGTGGCACCCGAACTCTGGGTCAATCCCTCCCAAGAGGAGAAATTCTGCAAACCGGTGGCCATACCTGCAGTAAATAGCAGCACTGCAGATTCGCCCACGATACGCCCTACTGCCAGAATGCAGCCGGTGATGATGCCGTCCATGGAGCCGGGCAGGACAATAGTGCGAACCATACGCCACTTTCCCGCCCCCAGGCCCAGGGCACCCTCACGATAAGACTGGGGTACCGTTTTTAGCGCCTCCTGGGTAGTACGGATGATGGTGGGCAGAGTCATGATCACCATAGTCAGAGAGCCAGCCAACAGGGTCTTTTGCAGCCCAAGTGCCTGACAAAACACCAGTACCCCTACCATAGCGTACAAAATCGAGGGAATACCCGCCAGAGTCTCGGTTGCGAACTCAATGGCTGCCACCAGCTTACGGTTATGGGCATATTCCGTCAGATAAATAGCGGCTCCCACCCCCAAAGGCAACACAATAATCAAGGTAACGATGATTACATACAAGGTATTCAAAATGGCGGGCCAGATGCCGTCTGTTCCTCGCAGGACACTCTCCTGCTTGGTCAGAAAATCCCAGGAAAGGCCGGGTACACCCCTATAAAGGATATAACAGATCAGGAAAACCAACAGCGCCACGGTCAGCGCCGCTGCCACGTAAATCAGGGAACGCATTCCCACTTCATACACAAAACGGCGGGGAGTGTGTTTCCCTTTTTTCAAATTCAATTCTTTCATCGGATCACTCCTTATCCCGCTTGAGCAATACGTTCAGCAACACATTGATGAGCATGATGAACAAGAACAGCACCAAGCCGATGGAGAACAGGGCATTTCGCTGCAAGGAACCTACAGATGCATAGGACATCTCACTGGCAATGGCAGTGGTCAGGAATTTTACGCTGGTCAGCAGGCTGGGCATATTGGCTGCGTTACCCGCCACCATCAGGATGGCCATCGCTTCACCAATTGCACGACCCACACCCAGCACCACCGCGGCAGCGATGCCACTCTTGGCTGCTGGAGTGGACACCCGGAAGTAGGTCTCCAGTTCGGTTGCGCCCAGCGCCAGACTGGCTTCTTCATACTCCTTTGGCACCGCTTTCAGGGCGTTTTCCGACACCGAGATAATGGAGGGCAGGATCATGACCGCCAACACAATGATAGCGGCCAGCAGGCTATCGCCAGCGGGCAAATCAAAGGCGACACGGATAGCGGGCACCAACACGATCATTCCCACCAAGCCGTAAACCACCGATGGAATGCCGGCCAACAGATCCACCGCAGGGCGAACTACCGCTGCCAGTTTTGGAGGTGCTACCTTGGCTAGAAATACGGAAGTCAAAAAACCAATGGGCACGCCGATGATAATGGCTCCAGCTGTGCCATAGATGGACGTGAGGATAAAAGGCAATATCCCGAATTTGGGATCTGTTTTATGCGTGGACGCCCACTGCGTACCAAACAGAAATTCCTTAAGCCCCACCTCTCGAATGGCGGGTAATCCGGAAATAATCAGATAGATACTGATAAGCAGCACAAAGCCAATGGCAATAATTCCACAAATCAAAAACAAAACGTGCATAAACTGTTCCATGCCGTTGCGCAGGCCCTTACGACCGGCACGCTTTTTGGTTGGCCAGGCTCTTCCCATCATGTACAACCCCTTTCAATGGATGAATTCAAAGTCAAAAACGCCGGGAAACACGCTCCCCATTTCAGGAAGCGCGTTTTTCGGCTTAAGGGTATTTTATTAGGGAGCCACTGCACCGGCCAAGGCGATGATCTCAGCAGCTTCTTCACTCAGTGCGTAGTCCAGGAAGGCCTGAGCAGCTTCAGACAGTTCTGCGCCTTCCTTGGTGATCATAACGAAGGGGCGCTGGATCTCATAGCTGCCGTCCTTGATGGTGTCCTCGGTACAATCCACACTGTTAACCTTTATGGCCTTAACCGTGTCATTGACAGCAGACAAAGAGGCATAACCAATGGCATTGGGGTTACCGGCAATGGAGCCGACCATATCGCCAGTGGATGAGTATTCATTGGCATAGACACAGGCGTCCTCAATGTCTACGATCTCTTCAAAAGCGCCGCGGGTACCGGAGCCGGCCTCACGGCCATACACGGCGATGGGGGCATCAGCGCCACCCAATTCAGACCAGTTGCTGATTTCGCCAGTGAAGATCTGAGCAATCTGCTCCACGGTCAGGTCAACTACGTCATTTTCAGGATTGACCACAATGGCCACACCGTCCAGAGCCACAATATGCTCCACGGCACCGTTGGCCTTCTCCTCGTCCTTCAGAGAACGGGAGGCCAGACCGATGTCGGCGGTACCGCTGACGGCAGCTTCCACACCGGCGCCGGAACCGGTGCCGCTGTAGTTAACGGTTACACCGCTGTTTTCTTCCATAAACATTTCAGCCAGGCCCTTGACTACCTTTTCCATGGAGGTGGAACCGTCGGTGTTGACCACACCGGTCAGCTTGTTTTCCTGCGTATCGTTGCTGCCAGTGCTGTCATTGCCGCCGCAGCCGGCCAGCAGGCCAAAACACATCACAAGGGAAAGACTGATCGCAATTACTTTTTTCATGATTAGAAGTCTCCTTTACTTCGTTCGTCATTCTTTTTGATCTCTCGTACGATTCACAGTATACCGCCCCAATGTAAAGTCGTCCTTCATGCAAAAGTAAAGTTCGCGTAAAAAGAAACTCCGGCCGAATGTGCCGAGAGTGAATTGCGAGGAATTTTGCGTCATAAAAAGGCGTGGTTTCGCAGGAATATTTTGTGTGTTTCAAGAAACCGCAACGCATTGATGGCTCAAAATTTCCGCAAGGCGCCAATGGCGCATTTGGCCGGTATTTCTTAAAGTATTCCCCGTTTATAAAAAAAAGACCGCATCGGATTATGCTCCAATGCAGTCTTTCCATGTAAAATTATATTTTTTTCAGCCAGATCAGCAGGTCTGTCAAGTCGGGCGCGATGTGGACATTGGGGTACTCCTTGAATGCCTCCGCAGGAGTGGTGCCATTGAGTACGGCACAGAAATCCACACCGGCACGGCGAGCCGTCTCTGCATCAATCACCGTATCCCCGCAGAAAAGGATTTCAGTCTTTTTCAATCCCAGTTTATCTGCGGCAAAGTTTAATCCTTCCGGATCGGGCTTGTTTTTTGTCACATCCTGACCACCGACGATCAACGCCAATCGGTCGCGCAAATTCAATCGTTCAAAAATTGCATTCAGCGCGTCACCGCCCTTGCTGCTGACAATACCGGCAGGAACCTTCTCCTGCCATAGCCATGCCAGCACCTCTTCCGCACCGGGGCAGAGAACGGTGTCGGTTACCATAATATCCTTAGCATATTCCCTAAAGTGTTGAAAGAATTCCTGACGATGTCCCTCATCCGTATCACCGGTCAGCATCGTATAACCGTCCTGCAAAATATATCCGATGGTTCGGCGCACTGCCTCACGGTCAGGCTCCGGCCAACCCATAGCGGCCAGACCAGCATTATAGGCCTCTACCACAGGTTCCGTGGAATCCCCGATGGTATAGTCGAAGTCAAACAAAACTGCCTTATACTTCATCTTGAATCACCATTTCTTTGCAGACTGTCAAAAAAGTCCTGCGGACTCTTTTGACAGTCTGCAAAAATGCCG
>CAZDXX010000162.1:0-3816 GCA_964509595.1 uncultured Oscillospiraceae bacterium | reverse complement strand
TTGGATCTGGGCGCTATGGATCCCAAGGACGCGATCCCCGTGGAAAACTGGCTGGATCTGCTGACCGTAGACAAATACTTCAAGGTGGAGTACGGCTACTGCATGATGCCCGAGGGGTACGGCTATATTGCCAACTATTCGGTTCTGCCCGGCAACATTACTCCGGAGATGCGCATGTGGTATGTGCGCTGGCTGAATATCAAATCCAAGAATCTGCCCGAGGGCGTGGGCAATATTCGCTATAAGATTTGGAACCAGATGGATCACATTGATCACGGCCTGGTCAATGGCGACATGAAGCAGGGCATTTATACTCTGGAGCGATTGGACATGGGCCGCTTGGAGGAAGAAGTCGCCATTCAGTCTGTTCGCCATAATTTTGATGTGCGTGATTACGGTTTCCCTGAGGAGAAATACGATGAGCTGCAGAAGGCCGGTGTGGCCATTACCTCCTGTTGGGAAAGCTTTGAATGCCCGGGATCCCATTTGGTCCTGTCCGTGACTCGCCGCTGTCCCCTGGGCGGCACGGAGACCTGTTCCCGCGAGTGGATCGGCTACAAAGCGGAAAACGGAAAGATCGTGCGTGACTACGATACGCCGGAGTTTATGCTGAACGAGCAGTACCTGCGCGATGTCCAGATTCATAACACGGTGGAACAGCAGCATCTGGCAACATTCCTGCCTGAGCTGTACGCGGAATATAAAGACCTGCCTCGAGATGCAGACTAAGGAGGATACGAAACGATGAGCAAAACATATGTCTACGTCGGAAACTGGAGTTTTCAGGCCCAACCAGCCAAAGGCAAGGGCATTTCCATCTTTGAGTATGAGCCGGAGAGCGGCGAGGTGAAGATGATCGAGACCATCTGCCCCGAGGTGGCGGCGGGCTATATCACACTGGACGAGGCCAAGGGCATGCTTTACAGCAACGACGAGCGGGGTGAGCGCCACGGGGAGATCGGTGGCGGCGGCTATCTGCTCGCCTTCCGCATCGACCGCTCCACCGGAAAGCTGACCGAGGTGAACCGGGTGGAGTCCCTCAGCCCAGAGCCCTCCTATGTGACGTTGGACAAAACGGGAAAATATCTCTACACCTGTCACTGTTCTGATCCGTTCTTTGTTACCAAGGTCGTTCAGAAAGAGGACGGCACCTACGGTAACGAGGTGGTGTTCTGCGACGGCGGACTGATGATGTTCCGCATCAATGAGGACGGCAGCATTGGCCCCTGCTGCGACGTGTCCCTGCAGGAGGGAGCCTACGGCAAGGGTCCCAACAGCGTGCGCCGGGTAGATCCCCTGTCCGGCCATGTTCAATTTACTCAGGTGATCTCCAGAATGCACTCCGTCGTGCCCGATCCCACAGGGGAGATCTTTGTGGTCTGCGACAAGGGCATGGACAGGGTCTACACCTACGGTGTGGATCGCGGGTGCGGCAAGCTGAAGCTGCTGGACACCTGGCAGGGGGACGTGGGCTGCTTCCCCCGGTATTCCGCCTTCAATCCCGTCAACGGCCTGCTCTATGTGAACAACGAGCGAAATGATCAGATCTGCGTGTTCCGGGTGGACGTCGACGGCAAGCTGACTCTGCTGAAGACCTGCCCTGTGTTCCCGGAGGGCTTCGTCCACCCCGATGCTGAGATGTGCTTTCAGGACATTATGGTGCACCCCGGCGGTAAGGCCCTGTACCTGACCGTGGGCGGTTATGACGTCATCGTGGAGATGTCGTTGGATGCGGACGGAATGCCCGTTCCCGGCGCGGTTCTCTCCGCACGGGGTCAGCAGCCCCGCTGTCTGGCGATCTCTCCCGACGGACGCTTCCTGCTGTCCGGCAACATGGTCTCCGGTGACATTACCACCTTTGCTGTGGATGAGGAAGGTCTGCTGACCGATACCGGCAAGACCTTTGAAGCGATTTCGCCCTCTGCGATTCGTTTCCTGACCGTCGAATAAGACGGAATTGTTTGAGGTGACGGTACCATGATTTGCGGTGCATCAAAAAAGAAAATTACTCCGCCGGCGCATCTGCTGCCTGATCTGAATGGTCTGGGCAATGTCGTGTTTTCCGATGTGCTGGATGACATCTATGTCAGAGCGATGATTTTAGGTGACGAGAAGCAGAAAATTCTGTTTGTCGTGTTTGATCTGGACAAGGTGCCCTATCCCGAGAAGTACCTTCCTGCGCTGTCGGCGCAGACCGGCATCCCGGAGGAACATATTTCGCTGCTGAGCATCCACACCCATACGGCGCCGGTGACCGGCTGGCGTCCCACGGAAGGCCCCAACTTCATTCTAAGAAAGCCGGAGCATGTCCAGAACGCGACCCGAGAGTACGAGGCATTTCTGGAGCGGACCGTGCAGGAGGCTGTGGCGGAAGCCATGGCAAATCTGCAGCCGGTTCGTATCGGCTGGGGACAGGGAGAAAGCTATATCAATATCAACCGTCTGCAGGATTACTTCGTCCGCAAGGACGATGGGACGGTGGAGGTCTGTGTCGGCTTGGGACAGAACCCCTCTGCAGAGGTGGAGCGCAGCCTGTTTGTCCTGAAGGTGGAAGATCTGAACGGCAACCCGGTGGCCTGTCTGACCAATTACGCGGTGCACAACTGCGTATTGATCGGTAACCGCTGCGGAAAAGACGGCGGAACCCTCTTGAGCAGCGACCTGGGCGGCAACGTCAGCCAGATGATCGAGGAAAATTACCCCGGCTGCGTGGCCCTGTGGACCAGCGGTGCTGCCGGTGATGTGAACCCGGTCATGTTGAACGAGATTTTCTATCCGGATCCCAAGACCGGTGCCCAAACGGCCTATCAACTGCCCGCCGGAGATGAAGGTCCGCTTATGATGCTGAAGGTCCTGGCAACGCGGCACTACGCGGATGTTCTACGCGTTCTGGAGCAGATTACCTGCGAAGAGAGCGCTGTGGATGTGGGCGGCATGGTAAAATGGACAGAAATGCCCAGTAAAGGAGAAGAACCCTACAAAATTCGCGTTCACCTGATGCGAATCGGTGAGTTGGGCATGTGGGGTGTCAGCGGAGAGCTGTATTCTTCCATCGGAAAGGCAATTGCGCAGGCGATGCCGGGCGGAACCCATTTGATTATGAATCACGACTCCAGCCTGATCACCAACACCGGTTATATTTATGACGATGAAACCCTGGCACGTGACAGGGAAGAGAAGCTTCCGGGTCGCCGGAATAACGAGATTTTGCCCGGCTATGCCAAAGAAGCATTGCTTACCGCCACCGCGGAGATGTGGAAAAACGCGCTTTGAGAAAGTGAGGAAGCCTAATGAGCTATTTGACTAAGCAGAAACTGAATAAGGTCGAGGAATTGATGCCTCTGGCCAAGTATTATTACAACTACCCCATGCACGATCTGCCTCAGGACGTGAAGGATGTTATTTTAGGCCATCCCATGAACTGGGAGGATGCCATTCCGGCTGAGAAGTTCCTGGATTGGCTGCTGCCCAAGGGCGAGTACAACAACCATGAGAACGGCTATTGCATGTTCCCCGACGGCTCCGGCTATATTGCCACCTATATGAAGTTTCCGGAGGGCTTTGATCCCAAAAAGCTGTTCTGGTATCTGAACTGGCAGAACTTCCATCCCAGAAGCCAGCCCGAAGGCACCGGCAACCTGCGCTATAAAATCTGGAACCCCGCTGACCACTGGGACCACTACTTCGTCAACTGGACCGATAAATCGGAGGGTGTTCACACCACCGAAAGTCTGGATCTGGGCGAAGGCGACCGCCAGTACGATACCATTCGCCACGGCTACAGTCTGCGTGATTACGGCCTGACTCAGGAGCGCA
>CAZDXX010000161.1:0-3828 GCA_964509595.1 uncultured Oscillospiraceae bacterium | reverse complement strand
GTCGGCTCTGTCATGCTGCCGGTAACGGACAGCCACAAGATCTCCCGCGCTAAGCTCAGCTATCTGATCGACGCCACAGCCGCTCCCGTCTGTATGATCGCCCCCATCAGCTCCTGGGCCGCAGCCGTTGCTCTGTACACCAGCGGGACCCGTCTGGAAGAAATGGACGGCATCGTCTTGTTCATTCGCGCCATCCCCTACAACTTTTACTCCCTGCTGACTCTGGTCTTCGTAATCGCTATCATCCTTCTGAAGGCCGATTTCGGTCCCATGCGCAAGCATGAACTCAATGCCATTGAAAAGGGTGACTTGTTCTCTACTGACGAGCGCGTGGAAGAGTTGGATGCTGACTCCAATCCCAATGGCCGCGTCCTCGATCTGGTTCTGCCCATCGTGATTTTGGTCGTTTTCTCTGTAATCGGTCTGATTTATGCCGGCGGTTTCTTCGGCGTAGATGTTTGGGGCGGCACTGATTATGCCGGTGATTTCATTGGCGCATTCAGCAATACCGACGTTACCGTGGGCCTGCCCTGGGGCGGCCTGATCGCTCTGGTGGTCATCATCGTTTACTATCTGATCCGCAAGCTGGTCACGTTCAAGGAAGCTATGGACAGCATTCCTCAGGGCTTCATTGCCATGGTCCCCGCCATTACCATCTTGACCATGGCAACCTCCCTGAAGAACATCTCCAACGGCCTGCTGAATGCTTCCGGCTATGTGGATATGCTCATGCGCAGCGATGCCGCCCAAAGTCTGACCGCTTTCCTGCCCGCCGTCATCTTCCTCGTTGCCTGCGCACTGGCCTTCGCCACAGGTACCAGCTGGGGCACATTTGGCATCCTGATCCCCATCGTTGCCGAAATGTTCGCTCTGGACGACCCCTTGATGTTTGTGGCTCTGTCCGCCTGTCTGGCCGGCGCTGTCTGCGGCGACCACTGTTCCCCCATCAGCGACACCACCATCATGTCCTCTGCCGGTGCACGCTGTGTCCACGTGCTGCACGTGTCCACCCAGCTGCCTTACGCCGTTGCAGTGGCCGCCATCAGCTTCGTCTGCTACATTCTGGCCGGCTTCATCCAGAATGCTGTCGTCTGTCTGGTGATTGGCGCTATTCTGATCATCGGCTTCCTGCTGGTCATGCGCAATCTCAGCGCAAAGAAGACTGCCTGATGTCCCGTTCATCTGAACCGCCCTCTGGATCAATCCAGAGGGCGGTTTCCATTGAAAACATCAATATTTAGCAGCAATCTGTTTATTAAGAAGAAAATGCCCTTCCGGCTCTGCTTTACTCCTCCGTGGGGTACAATCCATTATCATTATAAGCGATGGTAGAAAACCCTCGAATATTCTTATATTTTCTTTCTCGGGCCGGGCCTCCTGTAGGAGAAGCAGTTACATAGCAATCGTCATAGTTTTCAGGATGTTCTAAAATCGCATTGCACGCATCCAACTCTGCCGCAAGCACGCTATTCTCCAAATCCACGATGAAATGGCTGGGGTACACATAGTCAAACTCTGCAAAGCGGTTAACCAATTTTGCAAGATTATCCCGGAACGTCACCAGATTTGCATACTTTCGATTGGGCATTCCCGGGCGTCCCCCATTTGCCACACCGCATACATCACTGCACAAATCATCTCCGGCAAAGAAGATACGGTTTTTCTTATCCAGATAACCAGCCATCCCGGGAGAATGGCCGCCAAGCCAAACCAACTCCACCTCATAGCCGTCACCCAAATCAAAAATATGACCGTCCGGCACTCCAATCTTCTCGTATTCTTTCCATTCTGGCAGGTCTTCCCGGTCAAACTGCAGCCATATGTTATTCCCATTTTCATCAAACAGGTAGTCCCACATATGCTCGTGCTGATTATGCAAAAGCGGAAGCTCATACTCACTACAGTATACTCGGTCAAACCGGCAATTCCCGTAAGCATGATCCACATGGCTATGGGTATTCACAACAATCAAAGGCATCCCACCGGTTATGGTGTCGACCAATGCTTTCGTATCACCAAGACCAAAGGCGGTATCAATCAGCATACTCTTGTCCGGGCCAACAATCAGCCACTGCCACACATCTCCTGCGCCATCACAATTCTGGTTGAACAAGCCGTACAAGTTCTCTCGAAATTGATAAACTTCCACATAAGGATTACAGTCGTAAATCATTTTTGTCTTATCTTTTTCACGCAGCAACTTCATATACGCCCAGCTATAGTAATTCTGCTCAGCTCCCCATTTGATGCGTTTCGCTTTGCTTCCACCATTGATGGGCCACATTCTGGTACTCACACCAATCGCCTCCTCCGCATGTTCTTATTTCTACGAAAGTGTCTGCCGTAATACCTTTGTTATTTTTTATTCTATCATTTTTGTTTTCCACATGCAATACAAGAACGCATATGCCATGCCAATCGCATTACTCCTCCCATATGCTCTCCCCTTGCAAATCCCCAAAAGCACTGCTAAAATAAACCTGTATTGCCTGTTGGAGTCTGTTTTCGGCATCTGATTCAATATACGGAGGGCTGCCCTATGGCCGCAAGCTTGCCTTTTACCATCAAAGAATGCGACATCACTACCCTGCGCTGCGACTGCATCGTCAACGCAGCAAACCGCACTCTGTTGGGTGGAGGCGGCGTGGACGGTGCCATCCACACCGCTGCTGGTCCCGAACTGCTGGAGGCATGCCGCTGGCTGGGCGGCTGCGAGACCGGCGAGGCTAAAATCACCATGGGCTACAATCTGCCTGCTCGCTATGTCATTCATACCGTCGGCCCAATCTATTCCGGCTCAGCACAGGATTCCGTCCTGCTGGCCAACTGCTACCGCAACTCCATGGATCTGGCCCGCGATCATGATGTTCACACCATCGCCTTTCCTGCCATTTCCGCCGGTGTCTACGGCTACCCGATGGCAGACGCTGCAGAAATCGCGCTGACCACAGTGGCACAGTGGATCAAGGATCACCCCGAACATCCCATGGAGATCACCTTCTCCTGCTTCAGCGAGTCCGCCGCAGAGATCTATCAAGCGGCTTATACGAAACTGACCGGGGTGAGCTGACCATGCGTATCCTCATTGACGCCGACGGCTGTCCCGTGGTGGATCGGACGGTCTCCATTGCCCGGGAACATCAATTGGAATGTCTGATTCTCTGCGATACATCTCATTATTTTGAAAAAGAAGGTGCCGTTACCCTGACCTTCTCCAAAGGGGCGGATAGCGTGGATTTTGCGCTGGTCAATCTGCTCCTCCCCGGCGATATCGTCATCACCCAGGATTACGGCCTGGCCGCCATGTGTCTGGCCCGCAAGGCCCGGGTACTCAGCCAAGACGGCATGGAGTACACCGATGGCAACATCGACAGCCTGCTTCTGGCTCGCCATACCGCAAAGAAGATTCGAAACGGCGGCGGACGACTGAAAGGCATGCCTCGTCGGAAACCGGAACAGGACGAAGCCTTTGAACAGGCTTTGCGCGGCATCCTTGCCGATATGCAAAATTCTTAGGAGGGATCCCGATGGTCCGTGAAATCACGAAGGATGTTTTCTTCCTTTCCCAAAAATCCACTCCTGCCACCGCCGAAGACATTTCGGTAGCGCAGGATCTGCTGGACACCCTGACCGCCCACAAAGAGGGCTGCGTGGGCATGGCCGCCAACATGATTGGCGTCACAAAACGCATCATAGCGTTTGACAATGGTGGGAAAAACATGGTAATGTATAATCCGGAGATTATTAAACGCTCCGATCCCTATGAAGCGGAGGAAGGCTGCCTGTCCCTGACCGGCACCCGCAAGGCCAGGCGTTGGAAGTCCATCA
>CAZDXX010000160.1:0-3901 GCA_964509595.1 uncultured Oscillospiraceae bacterium | reverse complement strand
AAAAAGAAAACCGTACCAGAAGGTATGTCACAAATTCTTCAGGCTTTGATTGACAAGAAAATGGCGTAATGGTAAACTAAAACTTACTGTTTACAAGTTCTTTTGGAACAAAAGGAGAAGAATATGTCTTACAACTGGGAAGAGTTGAATCAGAAAACCCTGGAGCTGTTTCAGGAAGGTAAGTACGAGGAAGCGCTGGAGGCAGCAAGTCAGGCTGTAGAGGCTGCGCGCGCAGCGGATGACCGAGAGCATTTGGCACTGGCCCTGAGTAATATGGGCGAGATGTGCCAGACGCTGGGTGATTTTGGCAGCGCTGAGAATATTAAGAAGGAAGCCGTCGCGGTGTACACCGAGATTTTCGGTGCGGAGCATCCCGAAACGACGACCACCATGTACAGCCTGGCGGTCCTGTACATGGAGATGGGCCGTGCCACCGACGCGGAGGCCTTGTTCCGTCAGGAACTGGAGATTCGCGAAAAGAATCAGGGCGCAGAACATGTCGATCTGGTGCAGAGCCTGATCGGTCTGGCTGAGAGCGCCCGTATGTTGGGCAGAGTGGAAGATACCCGCAGCTATTTGAAGCGGGCCGTATCCATCATGGAAGCTGCCTGGGGGGATACCAACCCTGAGCTGGGCCCTGTTTTGATCAGCCTGGCCGACACCTATCAGGAAGAGAGCGAATTGGAAGAGGCAGGTACGCTCCTGCGCCGCGCGATCAAACTGTATGAGGAGACGGTCGGCCCCGAGCATCCCGCATTTGTGGAAGCTTTGATCAAGCAGGCAGAAAACTATCTGGCACGCAGGATCTATCAGGGAGCCGAGACGTTGTTTGAGCAGACGCTTTCTCTAATGAAGGATCTGTTCCCGGAAGAAGATGCCGAGATCGCACATTTGCTGGAAAAACTGTCGGAGACCCATTTGATGATGGGCAAGACGGAAAACGTGGAAAAGAATCTGAACGAGGCGATGGAACTCTACAAGAAGGCGTTCGGCGAGGAGCACGCTTCCGTGGCTCAGGTCCAGAACCTGTTGGGCGAGTTCTACTTTGCGGATGAAAAGCTGGAGCAGGCAAAGCCTCTTTATGAGTCTGCGCTGAAGATCCGTGAGGCTGTTTTGGAGCCAAACCATCCCGCACTGGCCCAGTCCCAGAATAACCTGGCAGTGCTGCTGACGAAGGAAGGAAACTTTGCGGATGCTGAGCAGCTGCATTTGAAGGCACTGGAGATTCGCCGCATGGCCTTTGGTGACCGACATATGGTCGTGGCTCAGAGTTTAGAGAACCTGGCCGGTGTGTATCAGAGTATGACCGAGTACAAGAAGGGCATCGAAGCGTTGGAAGAGGCCCTCAGCATCTGGATCGAGAACGCCGGTGAGGATCATCCCTCTGTTGCAGAGAACTATTATAATCTGGGTGGTCTGCTGTTTGCGGACGGTAAGTACCACGAGGCGGAAGACGCCCTTCTGAAAGCACGTAAGATCATGACCGACAAGTACGGTAAGGATCATCTCAACCTCTGCGCGATTTACAATGGTCTGTCCGCAGTCTGCGAAAAGCTGGGCCATGAGATGGAGGCCAGAGAATATATGCTGCGTGTGTCCAAGATCTATAAAAAAGAATGGGCGCGTATGGACGAAGAAAAGAAGAAAAACGAAAAGTAATCTTTTATTCAGCAGGGACAGGAGCGTCCCTGCTGTTTTTTTGTTTGGACAGGCAAGGTAAGTGTGCATATTTCATATGCTTTCGGGAGGTGAATCTGCGTGGAGCGTAAAGCGAGTATTTTCGAAAAGACTGTCCAGACACTGGATCTGCCAGCGGACGTGGCCGGATTGCCTCGTGTGGAACTGCTGGGAGACCGGGAACTGCGGGTGGAGTCCCACAAGGGAATTTTAGCGTACACAACAGAAGAAATTCATATCAGCGGAGGGAAGTTGGTCATCCGGGTGCTGGGCAGCGGCTTGGAGTTGCGCAGTATGAATGCGGTGGAACTGCTGATCACCGGATATATTCGGGCAGTGGAGTTGTCATAAGGGGAGGGAATGCGGTGCAGAAATGGGTGAATTTCCTGCGGGGAAGCGTCGGTGTGGAGGTGACAGGGGCGTTTCCGGAGCGATTTCTCAACCTATGTGCTCAGGAGGGGATCGGCTTCTGGGAATTGGAGTTTCCGGATGCACATACCCTGCGTTTTCGCGCGGTACGCCGGGATATGGGAAGAATGGAGCCGCTGGCGCAAAAAGTCATGTGCGAGATATCCTTTCAAAAACGCGCCGGCGTGCCGTTTTTTCTGGCCGGATTCCGCCGTCGCTATGCTTTGCTGGTGGGGTTTGTGCTGTCACTTTGCGCGGTTGTCGTGCTCTCGCAGTTTGTCCTGACCGTTGACGTGCAGGGGAATAAAACTGTACCGACCCAGGTCATTCTGGAGGAGTTGAAGCGTCTGGGTGTATATCCCGGAGTCTATGGCCCGTCCATTGACGAGCGGCAAGTGGGCAACGAAGCGCTATTGCGTCTGGAGGATCTGTCCTGGATCTCCATCAATCTCCACGGCACCCGTGCCGAGGTGTTGGTGCGGGAGAGTATACCCAAGCCGGAGATCGTAGATGAAAGGATTCCGGCCCATGTGGTGGCCAACGGATCGGGAATCATTACGCAGATGGAAGTGCTGTCCGGGCAGGCGTTGGTGCAGGAAGGTGATACGGTAATAGAGGGAGAAGTCATCATCAGTGGAGTCGTCGACCTGCAGGAACCGAAGTACAGCGACTTTGATTTGGGTACCATGACGGTTCGGGCGGCCGGTAATGTGTACGCACGTACATGGCGAATTTTGTCGGCCGTTATACCTTTGGAAGCAGAGGTGAAGGAGTATACCGGTGCAGAAACCTGTCGTTGGAGCCTGACAATTTTCGGTCATCGGCTTCAATTTTATAAAAACGGTGGAATTTCCTATGACAGGTATGATAAAATAAAAAATACTCAAATTCTTACCCTGCCGGGTGGTCGGGAGATGCCCCTGACCTTGACGCGGGAAACCATACGGGAGTATGATCTGTATGACGTTTCCATAAATGTGGATGCGGGGGAAGAGTTGCTGCGCAGTCGCTTGGAAGAGCGACTGGCGGATATCATCGAACCAAACGAAGGAGAAGTGGTGAAAACCGACTTCACCGCGGTTCGGAAGGACGGATTGCTGACGGTCACGCTGGTGGCTGAGTGCAGCGAGCAAATCGGGAAAACAATGGAATTTGAAGGCGAAATTGGACGAAACAAAGCAACGGCCGAACAATCGCCGGAAACATAGGAGGCATTGCATTTGCAAAGCAGACAAGTTGAGTTGGATATGGTGCAGCAGCAGGGCGTGTTCGGGGCGTTTGACGCCAATTTGAAGGCGCTGGAAAATGCGTTGGAAGTCTCCATCATTAGCCGGGATGGAGTTGTGGAGGTCAAAGGAGAGTCGGAGGAGGATGTGAAAGCCGCCGCTGATACTCTGGAGGCCCTGAAGAAGATGAACAGCAGCGGGGAGCACATCGATGAGTTTACTGTCCTGCGCATCATTGAACTGGTACGTTCCGGCGATGTGGATGGCGCGCTGCGGGCCATGAAGGACGTTATCGTGGTTACCCAGAACGGCAAGCCCATCAAGTGCCGCACTCTGGGCCAGAAGAGCTATGTGGAGGCCCTGAAGGACAATACCGTCACAGTCTGTATCGGCCCGGCCGGTACCGGCAAGACCTATCTGGCTGTGGCGGCGGCTGTGGCCGCGTTCCATCGCAAGGAGGTGGAGCGCATCGTCATGAGCCGCCCCGCCATCGAAGCGGGTGAGGAGCGTCTGGGATTCCTGCCCGGTGACCTGCAGAACAAGGTCGACCCCTATCTGCGTCCCCTGTATGACGCGCTGGACGAGATTCT
>CAZDXX010000159.1:0-3920 GCA_964509595.1 uncultured Oscillospiraceae bacterium | reverse complement strand
ATTCTTGTTTGCGAATAAATTTTATCATAGCCGCTTATTTTTGTAAAGAGTTTTTTGGGGTTTTTTCAAAAAAATTTGCGTCATCTTTCGATGACGCAAATTCACTCTATTAACCAGCTAAGGCACTCAACCAATTGACCACCGGAACATAAATGATCGGCAGGAAAATAGCAGGAAGCATGTTGCCTACCCGAATCTTTACATTGGGAATATTCAGCATATTGATAGCGATACCAACGATGATGGTACCGCCGGTGGCAGTCATTGCATAAATGACAGGGTCCGACAAATAGGGTCCAACCACGCCAGCCAACAAAGTGATAGCTCCCTGATAAACAATCAGGGGAATGATTGAAAATGCCACGCCAATGCCCATGGCCGCAGCGAAGGTGATCGAAGTCACACCATCGATGACACCCTTGGAGATGATGGTGGAATAATCCTGGTTCAAGCCGGCATCAATAGAACCGGTGATCGCCATTGCACCGATGCAGTAAACCAAGGTGGCTGTCACAAAGCCTTCGGTGAAACGGCTGTTGCTGCCGCCCTCATTCTTAATCAGCTTGCGGCGCAAAAATTCACCCGCGCTGTCCAGGCGATCCTCAATCTTCAGTGCCTCGCCAATCAGCGTACCCAGTGCCATGCAGATAATGACACAAAGGGTATCGTCAGTCTTTAATATATTTGCAATTCCAATACCCAGTACACACAGAGCCAGCGCCTGGGTAATGACGGTAGAAAAACGGTCGCTGATTTTATTTTTGAAGATAAGGCCAAGGATACTGCCTATCAGCACCAAAGCTGCATTTATAAATGTTGCAATCATGACTACACTTCCTCGCGCTAAAGCGCTACATTATACATTGTACTGTATCTTACACTTTTTAGCGGAATTTGTCAAAAGGTTTTGAAGGCCACCCCTCGGACATAGGATGTACTTAAGAGGTGATGCCGTTTGAAACTCGACCGTTCATCCACATTATATGCCACGCTGTTGTTGACCGGGACAGGGCTTTTTTCTCAGATCCTGGCCTTTTTCTACCGCATCGCCCTATCTCGTCTGATCGGCGCGGAGATCATGGGCCTGTACCAGCTGATCATGCCGATCTACTCTGTGTTCCTTTCCATTGTCTCAACGGGCTTGACCACAGCAGTATCCACTCTGACGGCAGAGTATCACGCTCTGCACCGACCGGACGCCATACGGCAAGCACTCAGACGGTGCATGCTCATACTCGTGTTTCTGGTTTTGTGTTTGGGCGCCGTTGTCATCCCGGCTTCTGACGCCATTTCCGTTTATATTTTGGGAGATGCCCGTACGCAGCTTGGACTGATCCTTCTGATTCCTTGCCTTCTGCTGACCGGAACAGAAAACCTGCACAAACACACCTTTTACGGTTCCGGCAATGTACGTCCGGCCGCTATTACCGAACTGTTTGAACAGATCATCCGTGCTGCAGCCGTACTGGGCCTGCTGATTCTGTTTCATCCTCAAAATCCGGAACGAACAGTTGGCTTGATCGTTGCCGGCATGGTCATATGCGAAATTTTTTCCGCTGTAACTCTGGTAATTCTGTTTCGTCACCACATGGGCCGCCGCACGCCTCTGGACGGGCCGCCTACCAGTTGGAAACGCATTGCATCGATCGCCATACCGGTTGGCTTTACCGCCCTGTTGGGCAATCTGATGGGCAGCATCAACTCCGTACTTATCCCCCAGCGCTTGGTAATGGGCGGTATGGATGTATCCGAAGCCATGTCTGCCTTCGGTGTTTTGACCGGCATGACCATTCCGCTGCTAAATATGCCCACTGCGCTGATTGGCGCCATGTGCCTGATCATGGTTCCAAAACTGGCGCAAAGCTTTGCCCTGAACGACAGCAAGACGATTCGGCGGCGAATCAACCGAGCCTTGGCCGCAACTTCCGTCTTGATGCTGCCCGCCACCGCCCTGTTGGTGGTCATCGGCCCCACATTGGGCAACCTGCTGTTCGGCGATCCCCGTGTGGGAAATTACATGCTCCCATTGGCAATCGGCCTGTTGCTTTGTTGCTACCAGTCAGTTTTTGCCTGTGCCTTGAATGGCGTGAACCGTCATGGTACCGCCGCACGCAATGCACTCATCAGTGACGCAGTCCAATTGGCCTTCACTTGGTTCACTGTGGCCCTTCCCGGTGTCGGACTGAAAGGTTATGTGGCCGGATTTCTGGTCAGCTCGGTAATCGGTTTAGGGTTAAATATCGTTTCCACTGTTCGCGCTACCAGTCTGCGAGTACAATTCTTCCGTGCATTCCTCTCCCCTACCCTCTCTGCTCTTCTGATGGGACTGTGCATCAACCTGCTGTTTCGCTGGATGGAAAGCGCAGGCGCCCCCCTCCCTATGACGATTTGTTTCTGCATCGTCTTTGGCATCGTGGAATATCTGGCCGCTCTGCAAGCACAGGGCGTTAAAGTTCGGGACCTGTTCCGGGTCAGCAAGTAAAAACGGGAAGCCACACAGGGCTTCCCGTCACAAATTACTTTTTCTTTTTTTGTTCCGGCAACTGGTCGAACATAGCATTGAACAACTCGGTCAAGAATTCCTTATCATCCACCTGCTCCACCAGCAGCATCTCCTTGGCACCTTCGTAAGGTGGTTCCAACGAAGCATCAGGCATTAAGGACTTCGCTGCCGCCACCGGCTTGACCAGCAAACGGTCATCACAGACGTAGGCCGCAATTTTTCCGCGATAATAAATGATGTACTCGCCCATCATGGAACGGGATGTGATTTCGTCCAACTCTGACAGTTGATCCAGAATAAATGCCATATATTCCTTGTCGGTTGCCATGTGTTCCCCTCGCTCACATTAATTCTTTCAGTAAACCTTCAAACATAACGCCCTCTCGCCTGTCACCATTGAGTGCGTTGGTAAAAACAACACAGCGTTGTACAAAGTCCACCGCCAGTTTTGCCGCTGCGTGAAGGCTCTCTCCTCGCAGCAGAGCACCCAGCATAACACTGGCAAACAGATCACCAGTGCCCGCATACTCTCCACGCTCCTGATCGGCCGAAGGGAAGGACATTTCTCTGCTGTCTCGATCAAAACAAGCAGCACCTACCTGACCATACACAGGTGCCACACCTGTAATAACAACGGAACGTGTTCCCTTCAGGGACAGACGCTCCAGCCAATCGCATACTTTTGCTTGGCTGGGCTGTGCATCGTATTTTTCCTCCAGCAAAATGGCCGCTTCAGTCAGATTAGGCGTAATCACATCAGCATGCTCGGCCAGTTCTCCCATGCGGCGGCACAGGTCGGGAGTATAGGTACGATAGGGTCTGCCCCAGTCGCCCATGACCGGGTCCACCACCACCAGAGTGTTCTCCTTGCGGAAGGTACGGATAAAATCACCCAGCAAACCGATTTGAGTCTCACTGCCCAAAAAACCGCTGTAGATGGCATCAAATTCTGCACCAAGCTCCTGCCAGTGGCTGCCCGTACGAGCCAATTGGTCGGTCATGTCCAGGAACACCGCACGGTCTGACTTTGGAAAGGCTGTCTGGGCAGACAGAAATGCCGTGGGCAGCGGACAGCATTCTGCACCCATGGCACCCAGAACAGGCAGCACCACGGTCAGCGAGCAACGGCCGAAGCCGGATATATCATGAATGGCAGCAACACGGGCTGGTCGTTTCATAGAGGTTCACTTCCTACTTAAATGGGTATGCCCTGATTATAGCGGTTCTTGATTGACATTTCCACCCCGAAATGATAAAATATATTGGTTCCATGCGGGATTGATGGAATTGGCAGACATGCAAGATTTAGGTTCTTGTGCGCAAGCGTAAGGGTTCAAGTCCCTTATCCCGCACCAAATCGGCAAGCCTTTGAGTTTCAAGGGTTTGCCGATTTTTCTTTGTATTCTCAATGGTTTGA
>CAZDXX010000158.1:0-3963 GCA_964509595.1 uncultured Oscillospiraceae bacterium | reverse complement strand
TGGCCAACTCGGGGTCGTTGTTGGTCTCACCCTTCTCAAAGCGGGTGTTCTGCAACAGCATGATCTCGCCGGGCTGCAGAGCGGCAGCTTTGGCCTGAGCGTCAGGACCGGCCACGTCATCAGCCTGAATGACGGGCTTACCCAACAGCTCGGACAGACGCTCGGCCACAGGCTTCATGCACAGTTCTTCCAGGGACTTGCGCCATTTCTCCTCGGTGATGGAAGCCTCGTCCTTGCCCTTCTCCAGCTGCTTTTTCTTATAAGACTCGAAGGTGGCAACGGGTTTGCCCAGATGGGAACATGCGATGACGGCGGCACCGTTGTCCAGCAGATACTGGATGGTAGGCAGGGCGGCACGAATGCGCTTGTCGTCGGTGATAGCGCGAGTGGTCTTATCCTGAGGTACGTTGAAGTCGCAGCGCAACAGGACCTTCTTGCCGGCGACATCAATGTCTTGTACGGTCTTCTTCTGATAATTCATATGGAAACTCCTTTCATTTCGCCCTCTCCGCTCAAGCCGGGGAACCCCGTTTGGCGAAGAGCTTCATAAGTGAGTATTGCAACGGAATTGGACAAGTTGAGACTGCGTGCATCCGCCCGCATGGGAATACGAACACAGCGGTCGTAGTGCTTTTGGCGGAACCACTCAGGCAGCCCAGCAGTCTCCTTACCAAAAAACAAATAGCAGTCCGGACGGAATTCTGCTTGATCGTAGCTGCGCGGTGCCTTGGTGGTAGCCAGCCACAGGTCAGGCTGCGGATTTTGCGCGAAGAAATCATCCAAATCGTTATAAACATGTAAATCCACCATATGCCAATAATCCAGACCGGCACGTTTGACTGCCTTGTCGGAAATATCGAACCCCAGCGGTCGAATCAGATGCAGCCGACTGCGGGTGGCGGCACAGGTACGGGCAATATTGCCGGTGTTCATGGGGATTTCCGGCTCCACAAGAACAATATTGATCATAAAAATTCTCCATTCTGTTCAGTAAGCAGCAAAACAGAAACGAAAGTCTCACCGGAATGTTTTTTTGACATCATCACCGGTTGCCCGAAGGGCGAGGTGATGGGCTGCAATGAAATATCAGTGTGATTTTTCGCACAGATGCTCCTTTGCCAGTCCAGTGTACGAGGATTTAACGAGATTGTCAAGAAAATAACGAAATCTGCAAAAAAGAACATCGCACATTATAATCCAAAATAATACAGATTTCAAGGCGAAAACGGCGAAAAAAGTGCAAATAGACAAATGTTTTGCAGTGTGCTACAATATGCCCTATAGAATTGTTGCGTGTGGCAGACCACACACAGCCCTTGGGAGGCTATTAAATTGGACAAACAGACACATCTGCGCATTGTAGTTAAGGTGGGTACCTCCACCCTGACTCGGGATAATGGTGCGCTCAACCTACATAACATGGATCATCTGGCTCGTACACTGTCTGATTTGCACGGTATGGGGCATGAAATCATACTGGTGTCTTCGGGCGCTATCGGTGTAGGTACCGGTAAGCTGGGGCTCAGCGAGCGGCCCAAGGAACTGCGTATGAAGCAGGCTGTGGCTGCGGTGGGACAGTGTGAGTTGATGCACTTATATGATAAGTTTTTTGGCGAGTATGGCAATACCGTAGCTCAGATTCTGTTGACCGGTGAAGATGTGGAGGACTCTGTGCGTAGTGAGCATCTGGCAAACACCTTTTCTGCGCTGCTGGAACTGGGCTGCATCCCTGTTGTCAACGAAAACGACTCGGTATCCTCGGCGGAGATCGAAACCGGCAAGTGCAAGGTTTTGGGCGATAACGACACATTGTCTGCGATCGTGGCGCGCTTGTGTCATGCTGACCTGCTGGTGCTGTTGTCCGACATTGACGGGCTGTACAACGCCGATCCCCATAAGGATCCCAACGCCGTGCTAATCGAGAGGGTGGACGAGATTACGCCTGAATTGAGGGCCATGGCTGGCGGTGCAGGTACTTGGCGCGGTACTGGCGGCATGGCTACCAAACTGATGGCTGCGACCACTGCCATGCAGGCGGGCATCGATATGATCATTACCAACGGTGCAAATATGGAAGTACTGTATGATATCGTGGAAGGGAAACCGGTCGGAACACGCTTCTGCGCAAAGAAGTAAGGAGGGCTTGCCATGTACGAGCAAAAGGAAATGACTGCTTTGGAGCGTCAGGGACAGGCAGCAAAAGAAGCAGCCCGTATCCTCGCTGTAGCGGGGACTGATTTAAAGAACAAGGCGCTGGACGCTATTTGTATGGCATTGGTACGCCGTCAGGCAGAGATTTTGGCTGCCAATGAAAAGGATTTGACCGTGGCCCGAGCAAACGGAATGATCCCGGCGTTGATCGATCGGCTGACGCTGACTGCACAGCGCATTGATGGGATTGTGGAAGGCGTGTCTCAGGTGGCTGCACTGCCCGATCCCATCGGACAGGTGACCAAGATGGAGCGTCGTCCCAACGGACTGATTATTGGTCGCCGCCGCGTGCCGCTAGGCGTGGTGGGAATCATATATGAAGCCCGTCCCAACGTGACGGTGGATGCTGCTGCCCTGTGCCTGAAGTCGGGCAACACCGTAATCCTGCGCGGCGGCAAAGAGGCCTTTAACAGCAATATGACTACGGTCAGCATCATGCGAGACGCACTGGAGTCGGTGGGGCTGCCCAGGGACTGCGTGGCGCTGGTGGAGGACACCAGTCGTGACAGCGCCAATGAGCTGATGAATCTGACCGAGTATCTGGATGTTCTGATCCCCCGTGGCGGAAAGGGCCTGATCCAGTCCGTGGTGAAGAACGCTCGTGTCCCTGTTATTGAAACCGGCAGCGGTGTGTGCCATGTGTATGTGGATGAGGCAGCCGATCAAGAAATGGCTGCTGAGATCATTTTCAACGCCAAGTGCTCCCGGCCCTCTGTGTGCAACGCGGCGGAGTGTTTGCTGGTCCATCAGGCTGTGGCACAGGAATTTCTGCCCAAGGCGTGGCAACTGCTGAAAACCAAGAATGTGGAGCTGCATGGCGATCCTTTGACCCGGGAGATCCTGGGTGAGGTCACTGTAATTCCTGCTACGGAAGAGGATTGGGACACCGAGTACGGCGATTACAAGCTGGCCGTGCGTATCGTGGAAGATGTGGATGAGGCCATGGACTTCATCGCGGCTCACAGCACCGGGCACTCCGAGGCCATTGTCACAGAAAACTACACCGTGGCCCAGCGCTTTCTGGATGAGGTGGATGCAGCGGCGGTGTATGTCAACGCATCCACTCGATTTACCGACGGATTTGAGTTTGGTCTCGGCGCCGAGATCGGCATCTCCACCCAGAAGATGCATGCCCGTGGTCCCATGGGTCTGGAAGAGCTGACCAGCTCCAAGTATGTAATCTATGGAAGCGGTCAGGTGCGATAAATAATATTAAAATTAAATGTGTGTTAAAATCGGCGGCTCACTCCTTGAGCTGCCGATTTTTTTCTGAAAAGGTATTGACAAAGGATGGATATGGCGTTATAATCCTACCAACCTACTAAGAAGGTATGCAGAAGAAAAAGAAGGTCTGTTCCATGAGGAAGCATTTTGAGAGACTCGTCCGGGCAAATTTCCGTTTCGGTCGAATGTGGTGTCAGTGCTGAGGCAAGATAAATCCAGGTTGACTCATAACTCGAATGAACTACATTACATAATTATTGAACGAACGAAAGGAAATGACGATCATGTCTAACTACAAATTTGAAACTCTTCAGCTCCACGTCGGTCAGGAACAGCCTGATCCCGCAACCGATGCCCGTGCGGTTCCCATTTACCAGACCACTTCCTATGTGTTCCGCAACTCCGCTCATGCGGCGGCCCGTTTCGGTCTGGCTGACTCCGGAAATATCTACGGCCGCCTGACCAACTCCACCCAGGATGTGCTGGAAAAGCGCATCGCGGCTTTGGAGGGCGGCGTGGCCGCACTGG
>CAZDXX010000157.1:0-4017 GCA_964509595.1 uncultured Oscillospiraceae bacterium | reverse complement strand
CCGAAAGTGATAACTTTCAAGTTCTTCACACCCACAATGGCACGGGCGATGGGGATGAACTCGGCAATCATATCGGCTATCTCCTCAGCAGTACCAACAGGATACTCAGGGATGTATGCCTTGATTCCGCGCATTCCCAGATTATAAGAGCAGTTTAGCATGCCGCAGTAAGCGTCGCCGCGACCGTTGATCAGGTCGCCGTCGCCCTCGGCAGCTGCCACATACATGACAGGGCCGTTGAATTTCTGGGCGATCAGGGTCTCAGGAGTCTCGGGGCCGAAGTTGCCCAGAAATACCACCAAAGCGTTGCAACCGGCTTCCTGCACGTCCGCCAGAGCCATCAGGGCATCCTTCTCATTCTCCACGGTGACGGGACACTCGTAGAGGCCCTCGCCATAAGTAGCCACGATGGCCTTACGGCGAGAGATAGACAAATCAATGGGAAAACAGTCGCGGGAAACTGCAATAATACCAAGTTTGATTTCAGGAATGTTCATAGTAAAGTTCCTCCCTATTTATTTTCTTAAGCCAGCTGTGCAAACAATTCCTTGCACACAGGATAGATCTTCTTAAACTGCTGATAACGCTCTTCATAGCGGGCTGTCAGTTCTGCATCGGGTTCCACAGTTGCAACCACTTCCACAAGTTCATCCGCCGCAGCCTGCACGCTTTCGTACTGTCCACAGCCCACCATGGCCAGCATGGCACCGCCGTAGCCAGGACCCTGCTCGGTCTTGAGCAGTTCCAGAGGGATACCCAAAATGTTGGCAATGATGGTTCGCCACAGGGGAGACTTGCTGCCGCCGCCGCAGATTTTGCTAACCGGGATAGAAAGTCCAATCTCTTTCGCCACTTCAAAGGAATCTCGGATGGCGAATGCCACGCCTTCCAAAACGGCCTGCATCAGATCGGATCGAGTGGTGTCCATGGTCATGCCGATAAATGTACCGCGGGCATTGGTGTCGTTTATGGGACTGCGCTCGCCCATCAGATAAGGCAAGAAATAGACATGGTTACGCCCCAACTTCTCGGCGGTGATATCCGCCTGCTCGGCGCTGTAATCTGTGGTTTGGAAAATATCCTCGCACAGCCATTTGTTGCAGCTTGCAGCAGACAGCATACAGCCCATCAGGTGATAGCCGCCATCCGCATGTGCAAATGAATGAAGTGAATTCTTGGGATCCACGCCGAAAGAATCGGCAGAAATAAAGATAGTTCCCGATGTACCTAGGCTGATGTTGCAGCCTCCGTTTCCTACTGTTCCGGTACCAACCGCCGCAGCAGCATTGTCTCCGGCACCAGCCACCACGTTGACGGTCTCGGGCAGGCCCACCGCCTGAGCGATTTCCGGCAGCAGGGTGCCCACCACTTCATAGCTTTCAAAGAGCTTTGGCATCTGTGCCTCAGAAATGCCGCAGATGTCCAGCATCTCTTGGCTCCAGCACTTGTGCTCCACATCCAGCAGAAGCATTCCGGAGGCATCCGAATAGTCACAGCAGTGGACACCGGTCAGAATGTAGTTGATGTAGTCCTTGGGCAGCATGATCTTGCTGATTTTTGCAAAATTCTCCGGCTCATTCTCTTTGACCCAGAGAATTTTGGGCGCGGTAAATCCGGCAAAGGCGATGTTGGCCGTCCACATGGACAGTTTCTCTTTGCCGATGACCCCATTCAGGTAATCCACCTGTTTGGCGGTACGTCCGTCGTTCCAAAGAATAGCCGGACGGATGACCGCGTCATTCTCGTCCAGAATCACCAGACCGTGCATCTGTCCGCCCAGACCGATACCGGCAACTGCACTGGCATCAAAGCCCTGCAGCAGCTCCGGCACGCCTTTCCAGACAGCCGCTTTCCAGTCCTCCGGTGCCTGCTGGCTCCAGCCGGGATTGGGAAATTCCAGCGAATATTCTTTTGTTACCGAATTTAAAATCTCACCGTTTTCGTCTACCAGCATTAGCTTGGTGGATGATGTGCCCAGATCGATACCGATGTAATACATTGTTTCGCCTTCTTTAGCCTATCGTAATTTCTGCCAGTTCCCACATTCCCTCGCCGCTGTAATACAGACGCAGAGTATGGTCACCGGCCGCACGCTTCAAGTCGAAAGGAACTTCAGTCCACTGCTGATCATCGGATAACTGCAGCGTCTCCACCGCAGCCGCATCGATATTTTCATCGTTTAGATAGACATTCACCGTACCGTTGCAGCAGCCTCTGACTTTCAGCGTGATCTTGCTTTCGCTACCGTCAAAGGTGAGATAGCGGTAACCCACCACACCGGTATCGGTGATGTTGGTCACATAGCCTTCACCATCTTCCACCACCACAAAGGGGGCGTCCACGGTACGCTCGCGGCTGAACTTGATGAACACGCCGCCCTGCCCCTTGTACATGTTGCAGGCACACCAGGCGGGAATGGGTTCCTTCGCAGGGGCTTTTCCGCCGCGCAAACCAAAGCTGCTGCACTCCACCTGTTCGATGCTCCCATCCACCTTGATCGTGATGGGTTCCATGCAGCTCTGACGGGAAAACTGTCTGCCATGGGTGTGGCGATGGTACGTGATATACCACTGCTCCCCTACCTTGACCATACCGCCGTGGATGTTTGCAATCTGGTTGCGCGCATTCTCCGGCTTCAGACCGTTATAACCCACATCGGCGTTGGAGATTACAACCCCACCGCATTTGAAATCCTTGTCAGGGTATTTACTGGTGGCGTAGCAAAGCTCATGGCAGGACTTGGAACAATAGACCAAATAATAGGTATCACCCACTTTCCGCATGGATGCGGCCTCAAAGAAGGGGTGTTCCTCATATTCTGTGCCGGTCGCATGAACAAAATCAGGGATGATATTAACAGGCTCGCCCTTGCAGGTCAGCATGTCAGCTTCCAGCTCCACGCAGTAACCGCCCAGTGTATCGGGAATGGGTTGACCGCGCATGGGGAAAGCCGGTGCAAACCCAAAATACAAATAGACCTTGTCATCATCCACCAACACGGCAGGATCATAAGCCAGCGGAGTGTCCAGCTTTCTGCCGTCCGCAAAGCGAACCACACCAAGATACTCGTACTGCCCCACCGGCGTATCACATACAGCAACAGCGATCTCCAAGTCGCTCCACTTGGGAACGGACAAAGAGTAGTACAGATAATAGCGACTATCAGGCCCTTGTACTACGTCCGGTGCGTACAGCTTACGATCCCCATTGGGGTTCATAGGATCCTGATTCTTGCGGTAGATCACACCTTCATAACGCCAGTCAGAGGGATCATCCACCGGTGCCGACCAGCCGACATAATCTTCTGGACAATAATCCAGACCGTCTCCCTGATCATGTGAACCGAAAATGTACACACGCTCTCCAAATACGCGAGGTTCGCCGTCAGGAATAAACTCATCCACCGGCAGATAAGGGTTATATGCTTTCTTTTTCATATCGCTTTTCCTTTTCTAAGAAACCCCGCGGGGCGCAATGGCCCCGTGGGGTTTTAAGATCTTTATACGGAAACGGCTTGAGCCATTGTTTTCTTCATTTCGTGAGCCTGTGCAATGCGAGCCTTCTTGGCCTTGCGGTCACGGAAGATAGTCTCGTTGGCACGGAAGACAAGAAACAGCAGGAACAGGCACAGCGTAAAGACACGCTGCTCAGTCATAGAGAACTTCATGATAGACAGGCCGGTCTGGAACAGCTTGATGGTCATAGAGGAAACCAGAATGCCGATTGCCTCGTTGGACCAGCGTCCCAGATACTTTCCCAGATACATGGGGAAACAGTTGGTCATAACCACCGAGTTGGAGGTCAGACCCATCGCAGCATCCATGGAGCCGCTGTATGCAGCCTCAAAGACGCCGGCGCAGGCAATCGCGCCACCGGCCAAAGTATAGCAGCCAACTGCGTGATTGAAGATATTGATGCCGCTGTTGTAGGCGATTTTTTGAGAACCGCCGATGGCGCGCATATGGTAACCAAACTTGGTGTACTTGATCAGGACCAGGAAAATGACCAGAATCAGCA
>CAZDXX010000156.1:0-4026 GCA_964509595.1 uncultured Oscillospiraceae bacterium | reverse complement strand
CCCAACTGTGTCAAGATTTGTCCAAACGGGGCTTTATCCATACAGCCATAAACGAGATGTTGTGCGGTATGGCGGCTGATCTCAACTACCAAACCGAAGAATATGAGAACCGGCTGCGGTGGTAAACGACAAGCGGACAAGAGTTCCAAAACGGAAGAGAAAATAACTGATAGAAGACAGGTGAATTTTTATGGCAATGATGACAGCAAAAACAAAGTACGGAATTGTGCGAGGGGTAAAAAGCGAGCAATCGGAGAACACCCGATTTCTCGGAATCCCGTTTGCAAAGCCCCCTGTAGGAGAACTGCGTTTTGCGCCGCCGGTGCAGCCGGATGCTTGGGAAGGAGAGCGGCTATGTGACAGCTTTTCGTTTGACTGCATCCAGCAGAACCGCGGCCCCGGTCCGGCGGAGAACATCTCGGAGGATTGCCTTTACCTGAACGTGTTTACTCCTGCAGACGGGGAAGAGGAAAAGCGCCCTGTGCTGTTCTGGATTTATGGCGGAGGTTTCAGCGGTGGTCGTGCCTCCAACCCGGAATTTGATGGGGAGGCTATTAATCAGGAAGGTGCGATTCTGGTGACCTTCAATTATCGCTGCGGAGCGCTGGGATTCTTTGCGCTGCCTGAGCTGGACGCAAAACATGGCGGCAGCAAGAACCTGGGCATTCTGGATCAGGTAATGGCACTGAAATGGGTCAAGGAAAACATTGCTGCCTTCGGCGGTGATCCGGAGAAAATCATGATATTCGGACAAAGTGCCGGCGGAATTTCCACCCGAATGATGCTCACGTCTCCCATTGCGAAGGGTATGTTCTCGCGTGCTGTCGTACAATCCGGCGGTGGCCTGAATGAAGCCGACCCTGTGCGTCCCAAGGAGGAATTCACCCAAATCTGCCAGATGTGTCTGGATCATTTGGGCTGGACCTTCGAGGACCTGATGAGCAAGGACGCGATGGAGCTTACTGTGGCGCTGGACAATGCGGCAAGAGAAGTGGTGCCCGGCCATGCCGTGGGATATTTCCAGCCGTTCATCGATGGCTGCTCTGTGACGAACGTGCCGGGCGTTCTGATAAAAGCAGGCGAATATGCCGACGTACCCATCATGTGCGGAACCGTGGCCGGTGATGCATGGATGTTCAGCCGCCTGGTTCGCGAGCAACTGCACAACAACGAAAACTATTTCCGAGGTTTTTCCTTCTCTCCGGAATTGGCGTGGGCGATTTGGAACAACCGGAACGGACGCGCTCCTATCTATACATATTACATGGACCGCAAGCAGCCGGAAGGTGCACATCGTGGCCCCAACCGAAACGGTCCGCCCCCCTTTGGCGCGAGCACCTTCCACGGCTCGGAAATCGCCTATGTATTCGGAACCCTGTCCAAGAAAAACCAGGATCACAAGGAGTTTGACTACGAGATGAGCCGGGTCATGCTGAAGTACTGGGTGAACTTTGCCGACAGTGGTGACCCCAATGGCGAAGGGCTGCCTCAGTGGCCGTTGTATACGGAGGAGTCGGCGTTGACCATGCACTTTGGCGATGAATATTACAAGGCGGAGAACATTATCCTCAGCGATGAGGAGCAAGCGGTTCTGGAGCACACGATTCGACATCCCGGTATGCTGAATACCGCCGAAGGACTGTAAGAAACGAATTATTTCAGTTGAGGAGACGAAATAATGTATCAAAAACAACCTGATCTGACTGCCGGAGCTGTTTTGAAGGTGGGCGCCGGCGTTGGGAAAATCGTGCTGCCGATGGATTATTTTATTACGACCAACCCGGACGGCACCATCACATATGAAGACGGTTTCAACGGCTCCGTTCATAAATTTCAGGGAGCAAAAGGAACGATTGAAGATGATCCCTGCATTCGTGTTCTGCTATTGGAAAGTGAGATCCGAACGGCGATCGTAGCTATGGAGATTGCGCAGGCTCCTGAGGATCAGATCGCGTATACCAAGGCGATCGTGAGCCGGGAATGTGGCGTCAAGGAAGAATATATCTGGGTCCACAGTACCCACCAGTTTGGCTTCATGCACCGCCCGCGTGACGCGAAGAAGTCAGACTATTATGACAACGCCATGAAATGCGCCGTGACCGAGGCTGCAAAGGCGGCTGCAGTTTCCCTTCAGCCTGCTATGATGGGTGTCGGCACCGGAAACTGTGATGTCAGCGCAAACCGGAATGTGCCTACTCCGGAAGGAGTGGAAGGTGGGCCGTACAGCGGCCTTGGCAGTACCCTTGAAACCAACAAAACCATGACGGTTCTTCGGTTTGACGGGGCAGACGGCAGCCCCATCGCCTTTTTTCTGAGCTACGGCACGAAGCCCTCTTCGCTGTGCACCACGGGAAAAACTGTGGGGAACCGTGAATTGAACAGCGAGGTGACCGGCCACGCGGCCAAACTGGTGGAAGAGGAGTATGGAGTGCCTTGCGTCTTCTGTATGCCGGGTGCAGCCGACCAGTATCCGCGTGAGACTGCTCAGTACCACGGCTTTGACGAAAACGGAGAATGGAAGAAGTTTGATATCGGCTTTGAAGAGGGCATCAAAATCGTTGACCGTCTGGGTAATGAGATGGGAGAGGATGCCATCCGGATCGCAAAGGGAATTTGCTGTGATGTTTCACAGGCGAAAATCGATGCGGTCGACACCACCTTCCTTTACCCCAACAAGACCGGGGACGGAGAGATTTTGGTGAGTGCGCAGGCCATGGTGCTGGGAGATGTCGCCTTTGTGGGGTTTAAACAGGAAATGGACTGTGCCACTGAGCGTCAGATTCAGGAGGCTTCTCCCTACGGGACCACGCTGCTCGTTTCTTTCCTGAACGGCGATGGAAAATATTTCGGTCATTTGGAGGCCTATGAGTTCAACCGCGGTATGGGAACCTGCGAGACGGCCAGAAGTCCCTTTGCAAAGGGGGCAGCTGAGAAGTTCGTCCAAATTATGACTGGGATGCTGACCGATTTGCATCAGGGACGGGCAATCACCGGCACATGCGCGCAGTCGCAGACGCAGAAGGCTGCGTGGATGGATGATTTCATTGAATTTGCGGGCCATGAATGGATCGTACTGGACAAGAAGGACGGCAAAACCCTGGTGATCAGCCGCGATGCGTTGGAGCGCCGGGCTTACCATAACGTGCTCAGTGCTGTCACATGGGAAAACAGTGATCTGCGCCGGTACCTAAATGGAGAGTGGCTGGAACGCACCTTGACCGACGAGGAGCGCGGCAAGGTGGTGGAAACCACCATTGAGAATCCTTCCAACACGAAGTACGGAATTGGCGGCGGAAACGCTACGACCGACAAAGTCTTCTTGCTTAGTCTCTCCGAAGCGGAGTACTACTTCGCAGGGAATGTGCAGCTGCTGAAGGCGAAGGATGCCCAAAGCGGTGAAGCCGTATGGTGGTATCTGCGCTCAATGGGGGAAGCTGTGGATGTGGCAGCCAGCGTCAGCTCCGGTGGCCTGATCGATTATCACGGCACAGCGGAAGGCGTGGATGACGACACCGGCGGCATCCGTCCGGCTATGTGGCTGAAGCTGGAAAAGTAGAACTTAATTGGGTGCAAGGGCTGGTTATGACATAAAAATTACAGTAAAATCCGGGGTGGATCAATCGCTTGATCCACCCCGGATTTTTCACAAAATTAATAATTTTTCTCGTTGATCTCAAAGAAGCTCTGGGCGTAGCCGCAGGTTTCGCAGAAATTGGGAGCCTTGGTGCCAATCACGATGTGACCACAGTTGCGGCACTCCCACATTTTGACTTCGCTCTTGGCAAAAACTTCGGCCATCTCCACGTTCTTCAGCAGAGCGCGGTAGCGGTCCTCATGATGCTTCTCAATGGCGGCCACCAGACGGAACTTGGCGGCCAGCTCGTGGAAGCCTTCCTCGTCGGCGGTCTTGGCGAAGCCGTCGTACATATCGGTCCACTCGTAGTTTTCGCCCTCGGCGGCGGTGAGCAGGTTCTCGGCGGTGGTGCCGATGCCGTTCAGCTCCTTGAACCACATCTTGGCGTGCTC
>CAZDXX010000155.1:0-4030 GCA_964509595.1 uncultured Oscillospiraceae bacterium | reverse complement strand
AGCGGATCGCCTCATTGACTGCGGCCACGATCATATCCTGCAGCATCTCCACATCATCGGGATCCACTGCCTCGGGGTCGATGGTCAGAGTCTTTAACTCACGCTTGCCGGTAACAGTGGCAGAGATCACGCCACCGCCGACAGTTGCGGTGTACTCCTTCTCTTCCAGCTCGGCCTGCATTTTCTGCATGTCCTGCTGCATCTTCTGGGCCTGCTTAATCATGTTCATGTTGATGCCGCCGCCCATGCCGCCCATACCGCGGCTGCCATATCCTTTTGCCATGGTACAATTCTCCTTATATATTATATTTATTTGATTTCGATGTTATCAAATTGCCGACCGAAAGCCAGCAAATCGTCCAGATTGTCATGCTCCTCGGGGGAAGGAGGGACAGGGGCTGCTGCCGGTGCAGCAGCTCTGACAGGTGGCTTGCCTACCTTCACGAAAGTCTGTACCGTGCGGCCTGCCATGCGAGAAGCCTCTTTCGCCACAGTGGGCATTACCGATGGTTTATCGATCATCATCTTGACAAAATCACTGTCTGCCCAGAGAGTGAGCACACCTTCGGAATACTCACCGAGAACACAGGCAGAGTCGGAAAGGAACGTGTACTCGCCCATGGGGACTTTGTCCGTCAGGGAAGGCATCAGTACTTTCCAGAAACCGGTGTCGTGTCCGGCCGAAGCGGCTGGAGCCTGCGGTACGGCCTGTGCAACAGGCTTTGGTGCCGGCTGTGCGGCGGGAGCCGGTTTCAGCGGTGCAGTGGGGACCGGAGAAGGCTCAAGATCCCAGGGGGGGAGGTCTTTCGGCTTCGCAGCGATGGGTGCCTGGACCGGAGCCGGTGTGTTTTGAACCGGGGGAGTGGGGGCAGGCGCGGCTGCAGGCACGCCGTATTCTATGCGCTGTTCCAAGCGTTCCAAACGAGCGGTCAACCCGCTTACACTTCCGTCCAGGGTAACGTCACACAGACGAATCAGACAAACTTCCACATCGGTGCGGGGGTTGGAACTTTCTTTCAGCTTGGCGGTGGTGTCCTGCAGGATGGTCAGCATCTGCAGCAGACGAGCCGGAGGAAGCAGTTCGGACAGTGTGCGCATGGTCGCTTCATCGTAACCGCCGGTCAGCAAAGCGGCACCGCCCTGCGGTGCGGTTTTGCGGATCAGCAGATCACGAGCCAGGGAGGAAAGCTCACCCAGCAGAGAGCGCAGTTCCTTGCCCGAAGCGTACAGGCGAGAAAGAGTTTCCAATGAGCCTGCGGTATCGCCACGGGCGATCTGCTCCATCATACGGGCAGTTTCAATGTTGCCGGCCAGACCCAATGCATCCAGCACCTGAGGCACATCGACAACTTCGGAGAAGCCGGCGCATTGATCCAGCAAGGACAGCGCATCGCGCATACCGCCGTCAGCCAGACGGGCAAGCAAAGCGGCCGCATCAGTGGACAAAGCGATCTTTTCGTTGGCACAGACGTGGTTCAGCCGCGCGGAGATCTCGGTGGGAAGAAGGCGTTTGAACGAAAACTGCTGACACCGGGACTTAATGGTAGCAGGTACCTTGTGCAGCTCTGTGGTAGCCAGAATGAACATCAAATGCTCGGGAGGTTCTTCCAAAATTTTCAGCAGTGCGTTGAAGGCTGCAGTGGACAGCATATGGACCTCGTCCACGATGTAAACGCGTTTACGAACGGCGGCAGGGGAGTACACTGCTTCGTCGCGCAGGGCACGGACCTGGTCTACGCCGTTGTTGGAGGCGGCATCCAGCTCCAGAACATCCAGAATGGAGCCGTTTTCAATGCCCAGACAGGCAGGGCACTGATTGCAGGGACTGCCGTTGACAGGGTGCTCGCAGTTGACTGCACGGGACAAGATCTTGGCGCAGGTGGTTTTGCCGGTTCCACGGGTGCCTGTGAACAGGTAGGCGTGCGAAAGACGGTCGGTAGCTACCTGACGCTTTAAGGTCTCGGTGATATGCTCCTGACCCACCACATCGTCAAAGGTGCGGGGGCGCCATTTGCGGTATAATGCTTGATACATGGGCAAATCACCTCGTTTGAAATAAAAATTCGGTACATGGCAAGGCCGCACACCGGCCTTTGAAGCTTCCCTTATGTCCGTAACCAAGGCAGCCGGCTCAGGCTCGGCGTCCCCGCGGCACAAACCACGGTCCGCTTAGTGCTGCTCGGTTCCCCGCCTGACACGGTTCACGGTGTGACCTTGCGCAGGACCGAACCATCATCACTGCTTACCAAGGGCAGACGACACAAGAAAAGTCCGGGGGCCGGGATTCATCCCTGCTGTAGCGGATTGCAGGTTCAGGGCACCGCTAACTCCCCAACTAGTGCGACCTTGCCGCGTACCGAAACAGTCGCGGAAAGACTAACAAATATATTACCACAGAAATCAAGAATTATCAACCGGAAAATGCGGGTTCATTTGTAACTGGTAAGCTGAAGGGAGTTTTGCTATAATTATTAGTGTAGGAGCAGCAATATAAAGCTGGGGGTGTTCATATTGAATTACAAAATCAGCCGTACTATTTTGGAAATCGGACTCGTTATCGGTGCTGTGATCACATTGTTTGGAGCCTGTCTTCTCCGAAGCAATCCAATAGCAGTGGTAGGAATAGTGATTATGGTGATCAGCATTTTGCAAACCATCTTCTTTTTTCGCTGTCCGCATTGCAAAACGGGACTGAATATTCGCGGAGGAAAGCCCAAATATTGTCCCGAATGCGGCGAAAAGATCGAGTGGTAATATGGGGAACAAGGAAACAAATACCGCTGATTACGTGGTATATATCCTGCGCTGCGGAGATGGCAGCCTGTATACCGGAATCACCAACGATCTGGAGCGCCGCGTGGCAGTCCATAACAGCGGCAAAGGGGGGAAATACACCCGAAGCCGTCTCCCTGTGACCCCGGTTTATTGGGAGACGGTGCCTGACAAGGGAACTGCCTTGCGTCGTGAATTGGCCATTAAAGGGCTGTCCCGGGCGGAAAAACTGAAGCTGATCGAAGAAGGATAAATGGCGAAGCTGTGGGTTCAGCTTCGCCATTTATATTATTCTGGGTATTCAATTTGGAACATCTCGCTCATTGCGGCGGCGGTATCGGCATCCAGCGGTTCGTACGCAATGCCGCTGTATTCGTAGAACTGCCCACCGGCGGCGGAGTATTTCAGGGTGTCGATGGTGCCGTGGGTGGTTTCCACCGTCAGATAACGGCATGACCGAACCCGGTTCAGCAGACCTCCGTCCGGGTCGGTTTCCCCCAGATTGATCAGCTCCCAGTGGTCACTGCCATAGCAGATCGAGGTGGAGAGTGCCGCATAGAACGCGTCCAGCTCGGATTGGTCGGTGACGGTGAAGGATCCAATCTCCTTTTGCAGTTTCTTTCCATCGTCGGTGTTGTCCATGGTGGAAGGGTTCACTGTGACCGAGAGAATGTCGTCGGCACTCGTGATGCCGTAAATGGTTTCCAGTACTTCGCCGTAAGAGTAAGGCGTGAAGTTCAGTTGCAGACTGAACCACTCTATGGTGGACCAGATGGAATTGTCCAGATTTGACTCCATTTCCATCAGCGTTGCTTCGTCCAGAACTTCAAAGCAGGCAAACTCCCAGAGGGTGTAACTGCCGTCCTCTTCCTGATGGACCAGATAGCGCAGGCCATGGTTGTCCTCGGGCAGATACCAACCGTCCATATCGTTGTAGGGCTGGCCAAGATACTGTGGACGGTATGCTTTGGGAATGGCGCGGGGGTTTTTCAACTGATGGTATTCTGCGACACGCTCGCCCAACGGAAGCATGGTGACACGCAGGTCGTCCAGCGAGGTGCCGCTGGACTTGGGCCAGTTCAGCTTGACCCGTTCGGTCTGGGTGGGGGTGTTTGTTTGCGGAGTGTTAACAGAGGTGTCGGTCGTTTGGTCGGGAAGGCCAAGATCCGGATCAGATTTCGGGAAACGCAGGTAGGGTGGTGTTGCGGTCATGCCCCACACGCCGACGGCCACCACCAGACAGGCGGCCACGGCGATG
>CAZDXX010000154.1:0-4058 GCA_964509595.1 uncultured Oscillospiraceae bacterium | reverse complement strand
ATGCCGCCGCCCATCATGCCGCCGCCCATCATGCCGCCGCCGAAGCCGCCGGAGTAGGAGGTCTCAGAAGCGTGGAGCCATGCGAATGCGGCGTCACCATAGTCCAGGTTGGTGATGGGGCAGAAAGGCATTGCTGCGTAAATATCATCGGTGGAATCCATAATGGCACCGATTTCTTCCAGATAGGGGTCAAACAGGTCGCTGTTGCCGGAAGCACCCAGAGCGGCGGTCACAGCGCCGCCTGCGCTGGTGCCGGTGGCAATGATCTTATCCATGTCGCCGGGCAGCTCATCGGCGTTGGCCTTCAGATAGCGGATACCGGCCTTCAGATCCACCACAGCAGCGGGAGCGGTTCCGTCCACAGTGCTGTCGATGCCGCGGGTGCCGATGGAGACCAGAACGTAACCGCTGGTCAGGTAGCTGTTGTACTCACCAATGTTGGCGCCCTTGCGGCCGCTGGTCAGAACCAGGGAGTCGCCCTGCTTGTAGCCGTCCACGGTGTTCTGGTAGATCACAGGGGCGGTGGCAGTGGTGTAGCTGACACCGTCAGCGCGGTTGAACACACCATCGGCCTTCGGGGTGCAGGTGTAAGTGCCGTCGCCGTTATCCACAGCGTTCATGTACTCCACGGGGACATAGATGTCCAGCTGCTGAACCTGAGCGTCAGCAGGAGTGGCGCAGTAAACCACATCGTACAGCACATAGCAGGGCTGCACTTGGGTCATCACGGGGTTTCCGTCGTCATCAAAAACGGCCGAACCCTTATCGGTCTTCTGCATCTCGGTAAGCAGCTGCCAGCCGTCCATCAAGTTTGCCACATCCAGATCATAAACGATATCATCCTTCAGAATATCGTTGTAAACTGCAACGGCAAACTGGGCGCGGGTGACAGCACCCTCTTCTGCGGAGCCGCTGACTTCGACGCCTTCGATGTTCTTGGCATAGCGGGAAATGATCAGGTTGACTTCGGTGCCGACAATGTCCTTGTCAGGATAGAAATTGCCGTCGGTAGCGCCGTTCATAATACCGTTTGCGGCAGCCCAGACCACAGCGTCGGTGTACCACTTGCCTTCAGCCACGTCAGGGAATTCGACGGTACCGGAGACGGCGGGCTCACCGGCCATGCGGTAGAGAACCGTCACGGCCATACCGCGGGTCAGGGTGCTGTCGGGGGAAAACTTGTTCCCATCGGTGCCGATCATGTAGCCCTGCTCCTTGAGGTAGGCCACGGCCACAGCGTAATCAGCGTCGGCGCTGACGTCTGTGTAATCGTCGTTTGCAGCCAGTGCCGAAGCGGGCAGGAGCGTTGCAAGCATCAAAACAGCGATCAAAGCGGACAGCGCACGTTTCCATGTCTTTCTTACCATTTTTCTTCCTCCTTTGAAATGCGCGGAAGGAGCAGCCAAAATCCATGCTCCAAACCAAATTATGTTAAAATTATAACTCTCTTTTGGTAATATCGCAACAAAGCAGGATTCTTGTTGTAATACGTTTTTGTACACAGTAACGGAAACGCTTACAAAATATAGAAATTTGGTGTTTTCAGGGAATTCCATTTCTCCACGTTTCGCTTTCCGCAACGTTACAACGCACAAGCTGCAATCTTCCAGCTTTTACAATGCTCTTTTCCAGACGCATCAGCAAAAATGAAACAGGAGCTCTGCTTGCCGCAGAGCCCCTGTTTGGCGTTTCAGCTCTCCATATGCTTGCCCAGAAATCCGGCAATGGTCTGAGCCAGTTTATACTCGATCTCGCCGGTACGCTTTTCCGGATCGGTGGTCACAAAGAGGACACAGCCCAGCACGTCGCCTTCAGACAGGATAGGTGCGGCGGCACTGATCCAGTATTTGTTCTCTTCCTCACACACAGGCAAGGGTGCGCCGTCCCCGGTGTACTGGTAGATCTGACGGCCTTCCATAATGCTTTCCAGTTCCGGGGAAACCCGCTTGTCTGCCAGTTCCCGGCGTGCACAGCCTGCTACGGACAGGCAGGTATCCCGGTCGGTGATGACCGCGATCTGCCCGGTGGTCTTATTCAGGGTTTCACACATCTGGCCGGAGAAATCGGCCAGACCACCCATCAGGGAATACTTTTTGAAGATGACGCCGCCCTCTTTGTCGGTATAAATTTCCAGTGGATCACCTTCACGGATTCGCATCGTGCGTCGGATCTCCTTGGGAATCACTACTCGGCCGAGGTCATCAATGCGTCTGACAATGCCAGTGGCCTTCATTTCCTTCAATTCCTCCTGCGTTTTCTTCAAGGCAGCAAAGCCCGAATCTGTGCCGGTTTTTCCGGGCAGATTTTCGCTCGTGCTGCGTCATTGGCCTTGGAAATACACAAAGTATTCCCTGCGGCCGCTTTCTTGCCCAAACAAAAATCTGCTCCAAAAAAGCTGCAAGCACATTTCAGCGAGCAAAATTCATGGGATTTGGGGTGCGGCGGACGCAGCCTTGCTAACGCAAGGCAAGGACAACAAAGCAAAAAGCACTGAATTGAGCCGCTGAAATGCGGCACCGAATTCGGGCTTTGCTGCCTTTACTGACAGAGATAGTATCCGCAGGTTTCTTTTCCCTATTCCTTTCACGGCGATGGTTTCATTTGGAAGCCGTTCCACCGTCTTACATTCCACAGCCGCGAAACCCATCGATTTTTTACATAAAATCTCTTTACAAGCACCGGACACGCTGTTATCATGCGCTTGAAGGAGGCGATTTTGTGAACCACAAAGCTCTGCATACATCTTTGTCTTACGGCAAAATTATTCTGTTGGCTGTTCTGCTGGCACTGAATTATCAGCTGTTCATTGTGGAAAACGGCTTTGCTCCCGCGGGCATCAACGGCATCGCCACCATGGTTCAGTACAAGACCGGCTTCAGCATCGCTTATATGTCCCTGCTGATCAATGTCCCTCTTTGTATTCTGGCCTATTTCTTTGTCCATAAATCCTTTGCCAAACGCTCCCTCTGCTTCTGTCTGGTGTATTCCTTCGCATTCCTGTTCCTGCAGAAGCTGGGTCTGGAAGCGTTTCAATATGACGCGCAGGGTCACGACACCATCTTCCCCGTCATGCTCAGCGGCATCATCAGCGGCTTTGTGTACGGCTGCTGCTTCCGCCTGAACGCCTCCACCGGCGGCACTGACATCGTGTCCAAATACATCAGTAAAAAGAAACCGACCCTGAACTTCTTCTGGGTCACCTTTATTCTGAATGCCGTGGTGGCCGCCATCTCCTTCTTCGTCTATGCCGAAACCGCCGCCGACGGAAGCCTGATCTACGACTACAAGCCGGTCTGCCTGTGCGTCATGTACTGCTTCATCTCCAGCTTCATGGGCAATTACATCCTGCGCGGCACCAAGACTGCGGTGAAATTTACCGTCATCACGGCCCACCCCGATGAGATCACAGAGGAGATTTTCCACAAGCTGAAACACGGCTCTACCAAGATTCCCGGCACCGGTTCTTTCAGCAACAATCCCCGTGATGTGCTGATCTGTGTCGTGAACCGCCATCAGATCGTGGAGTTCCAAAACATTCTGAAAAAGTACGACAACACCTTCTCCTTCTCGGAGACCGTAAACGAAACGTACGGAAACTTCGCCCACATTAAATAATGGGAGCGCTGCGGATTTTTGCTCCGCAGCGCTCTTTCTGCATTCATATCATTCCATCGGTTCCGGTATGATCACGAATGTCCCGCTCTCTCCTTGATCCGCATGGGAGGAAACATCAAAATCCGGGTCCGGATTCCAATCGGGAGCCGGAACAACCATACCGCCATCGCCCGTGCCATCCGGTGCCGGCACGGCAACTCCGGGATCGATGCTCCGTTTCTCTGCGTCTTTCCCTTCTTCCGGAATCGATGTGACAATCACCTTCGGCGTTTCTTCGGGCACTTCTGTTCCCGTGCTTTCCTGCACAGGCTCCCGGGCACAGGCCGCAAGCAAAACCACGCAAACCAATGCCATCCCAAATGCTACCCACTTTTTCACGTACGTCACCCCCTTTGCATAGTATGGCCTTATCCATTTTGACGCAAACGCATCCCAAAAGTTCC
>CAZDXX010000153.1:0-4059 GCA_964509595.1 uncultured Oscillospiraceae bacterium | reverse complement strand
CCTACATCAACGAGAAAATGATGAACATACTGCGTATGAGCGAAGGCACCGACGGAGAGCCGGACGATCTGGACTTATACAAGGACAACATCTTCCTGTTGATCCCCAAAGAGGAGCGACGCAGATTTTCTCATTTTCTTGAGCAGGTCAACATTCAGGGAAGACCCATTGGCGGAGAACTGACGCTTCTGCGGTGTGACGGAACGAAGTGCCGCGTCTACGGTTGGGCGACGAAATGCTTGAATGAACAGGGGCAGGAAGAGTATCAAAGCGTATGTATGGATGTAACGGAGCGCCACCAGACGAAAAAATCGCAGGGGGCAGATCGTTATCTGCAGGCTCTTTCCAACGTGTATGATAAAATTTTTGAATACGACATGGAGCATCAAACCGTCAAGTGTCTGTATGGAGAGAAATCTGACATGTTCCGTGGACTGCAGAATATCCCCATGCATATTACGGAGGCCACGGAGCATTGGCTTCGGGATGCAGTGGCGGAAGAGGATCGGGAGAAGGTGGGAAAGTTCTTCCGGGCCTTTGCAAGCAAAGAACTGCAAAGCAGTCAGCCTTTACAGGTGAAGTACCGCGCCAAGTCCTCCAACGGAAGCTTCAAAACCTATGCCGGAATCGTGTTGAAGATGGATTCCTCGGTCAGTTTGTTCTGCTGCAGAAGCGTATCCGATGAGGCTCCTCTGAATGCGGAACCGATATCCGCCGAAACGATATTTAACCGCCAGGAAATGCTCAAACAGCTGGAAGATGGTATTGTGGCCTTTGAAGTGGAGGATGACCGCGTTACTCCGCTGTTTACCAGCGAAAACGTCTGCCGGTTCTTTGGTTGTACCAGAGAAGAGTGGATGCGCATGGCGCAGGAGAAGGTCACCCTTCGGGAGTTTGTCGCCCACAGCGGCATTGATTATGCGGCATTCCAGAAACTCTTTGAACAGGGAGAAGCAGAGTTCCCTTATCTGGACTTGTCCACCCAGGCCCGGCAGTATGTCAAAGCGGTCTGTACCCGCAAGTTTGCCGACCGGGCATCGCCTTGCTATGTCATGCTGTATAATGTGAATGACCACATGCTGCAGGCGGCTCAGGAAACGGAAGGTAAAATCCGGACGTATATTCGTACATTTGGTTATTTTGATGTCTTTGTGGACGAGAAGCCCATTCCGTTCCGCAATAAGAAGTCAAAGGAGCTGCTCGCGCTGTTGGTTGACCGCCGTGGCGGCTATGTGACCAGTGAGGAAGCGATTGCGTACTTGTGGGAAGATGAAGAAGTCAACGCCGTTACCCTGTCCCGCTACCGCAAGGTGGCGCTTCGACTAAAAAATACGCTGGAGGAGTATGGCATTGCGGATGTTGTGGAGTCGGTGGACGGTAAGCGCCGTGTCGTGACTGAACAGGTGCGCTGCGATCTGTATGATTACCTTTCTCAGAAAGAAGAGTTCAAACAGCTGTTCAAGGGTAGCTATCTGACGAATTACAGCTGGGGTGAAAACACGCTGGGAGAACTGCTGAACGAATACTAATAACGAAGCAACGAACAAAACAGGAGAAACCAATGGCAAATCATATTCATAAAGTACATTATTATGAAACCGACCGGATGAGCATTACCCACCACTCCAACTATATCCGCTGGATGGAGGAGGCACGGGAAGTCCTGCTGGAGGAGATCGGATACGGATATTTGACTCTGGAGCGGGACGGTATCACCTCTCCGGTCGTATCGGTGGATTGTAAATATAAGGTTCCCACGACCTACAACGACGAAATCAATATTGAGGTCACTGTGGAAGAGTACAGCGGTGTCCGGGTCGTATTTGGATACATTATGACGAATATGACCACAGGTGAAGTGGTCCTGACCGGAAGCAGTTCCCACTGTTTCATTGATCGGGATAATAAGCCGGTCATCGTGAAAAAGCATTTCCCGGAGTTGGATGCCATCATGCGGAAGCTGGCTTCCGAGGGAAAAGAATAACAGAAAGCGCCGTATCGCTTGATTTATGGTCAAGTGATACGGCGTTTTTTACATTAAAGCACCTTTTGGAGATATTTCTTCACCTGCCGACGGTTGGTGAAACGAATTACATCAACATGCGCTGCCTCGCGCAGCAGTTTTGTGATGCGTTCTCGATAGGTTTTGTTGAAGTTCCACGCGTAACGCAAAAAGCTGAGTTGGAATTTGCTGATGCAGGTTTCCGGCATATCGGGCCGTGCTTTGCCGCGGTACCGGACCTCGCGCCGTATGATATCCTTGGTGCAAAGAAGGGGCGGGAACTCAAACCAGAATACCGTGTCGGCGTATCGGAGTCGCTGATCCAGTGACCGAACATTGTTTCCTTCGATGATCCATTCGTCCTTCTGAACTTCCTGCAAAAGCCGTTCTTGAAAGTCCTCCGGTGGAGTCACTTCCCAATTTCCGTGCCAATAGATCTGGTCGATGTGAATCAGGGGCAAGTTCAGCTTTTCTGCCAAGGCAAAGGAAAAGGTGGATTTCCCTGCACCATTACTGCCAATAATTAGAATTCGCTTTATTTTCCCGTCTCAACCAGCGACATAGCCACCTTTTCCGGGGTGATGGGCAGTTCACGGTGCCAGACGCCGGTGGCTCGGTAAATGGCGTGAGCGATGGCAGGTGCGGGGGTGTTGATGACGATCTCACCGATGGACTTGGCGCCGAAGGGGCCGGTGGGTTCGTAGCTGTGCTCAAACTCCACCTTCAAATGCCCCATGTCCAAGCGGGTGGGGATCTTGTACTGCATGAAGGAGGACTCGATGGGACGGCCCTTTTCGTTGTAGGTCACATTTTCCATCAGTGTGTGGCCGATGCCCTGCACCAGGCCGCCCTCGGTCTGGATGCGGGCCAGAGCCGGGTTGATGGGCGTGCCGCAGTCCACCACGGCCATGTAATCCAAAATAGTGACCAGACCGGTCAGCTTATCCAGTTCGATTTCCACCATGCCCACCATGAAGGGGGGAGGGGAAACGGGGGAGGAGTGGGTAGCGGTGACCTCTGCTGCCTTTGTATTGAACAGCTGAGACTTATAGCCGATGTCGACCAGGCTGACAGACTGGTCGGAGTTAATGCGGCGCACCTGGGTGCTCTCAAAGATCACTTCATCAGGGCTGCAGTTCATCATCTCGGCAGCGATGGCGCAAATGTTCTTCTTTAGTTCGGTACAGGCATTTGCCACAGCTTTGCCGGTGACATAAGTGGTGGAAGAGGCGTAGGAACCGGAATCATAGGGAGAGGCATCGGTGTCCGCACCAAACACAGCTACGTCATCTACGTGGCAATCCATGCACTCGGCCACCATTTGAGCCAAAATGGTATCACATCCGGTACCCATATCGGCGGCTCCGATGATCAGATTGTAGGTGCCGTCCTCACTGAGCTTAACGGTGGCGGAGCCCACGTCCACGTTGGCAATACAGGAACCCTGCATGGCCATGGCAACACCGGCTGCACGTACTTTGCCGTTGCCCATGTCACGCACGGGATATTTGTGCTCCCAGTCAAACATTTGACGGCAACGCTCCATACAGCGATCCAGTGCACATGCGTTAGCAAGTTCATTGCAGTAGGCGGGCATGATCATGCCCTCTTTGACCATGTTCATATCGCGGATGACAGTGGGGTCGATGCCCAGCTGCTCGGCCAATTCGCTGACAGCGGATTCCACGGCGAAAATGCCCTGAGTGGCACCGTATCCGCGGTATGCGCCGGCCGGCTGCAGGTTGGTGTATACCACGTCGTAGCTGAAGCGGTAGGCCTCCAAACCGCCGGTGTACAGGGGAATGGACTTTTGGCCGGCCAGACCAACGGTGGTGGGACCATGTTCGCCGTAAGCGCCGGTGTTGGACAGAGTATACAGATCCAGCACGCGGATTTTGCCCTCTTTACTGGCACCCAGACGGACGCGGATCTCCATTTCGTGGCGGGGAGAACCGGCGGTCTGAACCTCTTCACGGGTGAAGACCAATTTGGACGGACGACCGGTTTTCAGCGTGACAAAAGCGGGGTAGACCTCGCTGACGGCAGTCTGCTTGGCA
>CAZDXX010000152.1:1740-4143 GCA_964509595.1 uncultured Oscillospiraceae bacterium | reverse complement strand
GGTGGCTGGCTATCGTTTCTATGGCAATTATCGTTGTTGCCAACATCTGGGGCAAAGGCATGATCAAGATCATTCCCATCCTGTTGGGCGTAGTTGGCGCTTATGTGATTGCCGTCATTGCCAACGCTTTCGGTGCCACTGCCGCAGACGGCAGTGCTCTGATGGACTTCTCCACCGTTGCCGCCTCCAAGATTGTCGGTCTGCAGCCCTTTGCTCTGGCTAAATTTGATATCAACGCCATCCTGGTTATGGCTCCCATCGCAATCGCTGCTATGATGGAACACATTGGCGATATGTCTGCCATCTCTGCTACCGTGGGCGATAACTTCATCGAGGATCCCGGTCTGCATCGTACTCTGATCGGTGATGGTCTTGCCACCTCCCTGTCCGGCCTGTTCGGTGGTCCTGCCAACACCACTTACGGTGAAAACACCGGCGTCCTGGTGCTGTCCAAGGTCTATGATCCCCGCGTTATTCGCCTGGCAGCTATCTATGCCGTTGTGCTTTCTTTCAGCCCTGCATTTGCGGCTATCGTCAACTCCATCCCTGCTGCTATCATCGGCGGTGTATCCTTTATTCTTTATGGTATGATCTCTGCTATCGGTGTGCGTAACATTGTTGAGAACAAGGTGGATCTGACCAACTCTCGCAACCTGATCATCGCTGCTGTCATTCTGGTCTGCGGCTTGGGCTTCTCCAATGGCCTGACCTTCCACATCGGCGATACCGCTATCACCCTGACCTCTTTGGCAATCGCTGCCATCGCCGGCATCGTGCTGAATGCCATCCTGCCCGGTAAGGATTACGAGTTTGGCGTAAACCCCGAAGGCGACAAGCACCGCGGTGTCCACCACTAATTAAACAAATCACTTGTCAAAGGCGGAGGAAAAATATTTTTCCTCCGCCTTTGTTTTACAAATAAGCTTTTTTAGTTTATAATAGCAACATTATTCCTTTGTTGTGAGGGTTTTCCATGAAACGACTGCTTCCGCTTTTTCTCAGTATCTGCCTGATGCTCGGCGGCTGCTCTTCCCAGCAGTCCTCTCAGGAAGATGATACTCTTCATATTCTGGCCACTACCTACCCTATTTATCTGTTCACCAAAACGCTGACCGAAGGTGTGGACGGGGTTGTAGTAAGCCAACTTATCGACGAGACTGTCTCCTGTCTGCACGACTATACTCTGACAGTCCCTGACATGAAAGCAATTGAAAGAGCCGACATCATCATCATGAACGGAGCAGAACTGGAAAGTTTTATGGAGGATGCATTGGCTCAAACCAATGCCACGACCATCGACTGCTCGGAAGGTATTGATCTGCTCCCTGCAACCGGACACGAACATCACGACCATGAAGACGACCATCATCACGGCCACTATGATCCCCATTACTGGTTATCCGAGGAAGCCGGTCTGGTCATGCTCAATAACATTCTCCACGGCCTTTCCGAATTTGACGTGACCCACTTGGATGCCTACCATGAAAACTTCTCCAATGCCGTCACGCTGTTTCCCGACGATTCACTGGACGTCACTTTCCTCTCCTGCCCTTATCTCATCACCTTCCATGATGGATTCCAGTACTTCGCCCACGATAATGGTCTGACTCTGCTGAAGTCTATCGAGGAGGAAGAAGGCAGTGAAGCCAGCGCCGCCGACATCAAGGAAATCGTGGCCCTGATCAAAGAATACGATATTCCTGCCATCTTCACAGAGAAAAACGGTTCTGACGACACAGCACAGGCTATTTCCCGGGAAACCGGAGTAAAGGTCTATCAGCTGGATATGATCATGAGCGGCGAAGGTCAGGACATTTCTGCATATTTCGATGCAATGAACGCAAACTATGCTGCCATTCGGGAGGCATTGTCATGAGAATCAAAAAACACGGCGAGTGCAATTGCGGTAACTCCTGTCACGACGCCTGCTGTCTTCGAGTCACCGGACTGAGCGTGACCATGGGCACCGATGCCATCCTTCGAGATGTGGGCCTGCACATCCACTGCGGTGAGATCGTTGCCCTGATTGGCCCCAACGGAGCCGGCAAATCGACCCTGTTTAAGGCCATTCTTGGTCAACAGCCCATCAGCGGAGGCACCATCGACTTCGAGACTGCATCCGGTTTTCGTACCCGTCCTCTGGTGGGCTATGTTCCTCAAAGTCCCTCCTTTGACCGTGGTGATCCCGTCAGCGTCCTTGACTTATTTGCTTCCGCCATCGATCATTGGCCTGTATTTCTGCCCATCCCCAAGGATTTGCGTAAGCGTGTAGAAACCTGTTTGTCTCGTGTTCACGGTGAGAGCCTGATCGACAAGCGCGTGGGCACCTTGTCCGGCGGCGAGCTGCAGCGCGTACTGTTAGCCATGGCGCTGGAACCTCTTCCCCATATTCTCATTCTGGAC
>CAZDXX010000152.1:0-1730 GCA_964509595.1 uncultured Oscillospiraceae bacterium | reverse complement strand
GAACCTCTGTCCGGTGTTGACGTGGAGGGTGAGCGTCAGCTTTTGGATATGCTGGATGAGATTCGCCGCAATTATGATCTTTCCATTCTGCTTTCCACCCATGATTTTGCAACACTGGAGCAGTTTGCTGACAAAGCCGTTCTGCTGAAGGAAACGGTTTTGAAGGTAGGCACTCCGAGCGAAGTGCTTGCCTCCAAAGAGTTCCAGTCAGTCTTCCATTTGGATCTCGGAAAGGGGGTGGCAGAATGAATGTCTGGTATGCGATCGTCGATATTCTCCCCTTCGAATGGGCTGAACCCGGCTCCATGTTCTTTATGAAGAACGCCCTGCTGGCAATCCTGGTCATCTCTCCCCTTTTCGGCCTGCTGTCCACTATGGTAGTTGAAAACAAGATGTCCTTCTTCTCAGACGCACTCGGCCACTCGGCTTTTACCGGCATGGCCATAGGCACACTGGTCTCTGCCGCCGTTGACGAACTCTGGTGCGCAGTGATCTTTGCCGTTATATTTGCTCTTCTGTTTACATGGGTACGCAAGAAAACCAATCTGGCCAGTGACACGGTCATCGGCGTATTCTCATCCACAGCGATGGCGCTTGGTATTTTCATCTCTACACTTGGCGGCGGCAGCTTCACCAAGTTCAATGCTCTGCTGATCGGCGATATTCTCAGCGTGGAGCCTGTAAAGATCGGCCTTCTGGCTCTGATCCTTCTGCTGGTCATCGTCCTCTGGCTGCTCTCATTCAACCAGTTGATGCTGTCTTCCATTCACCCGGCTCTGGCTGACAGCCGCGGCGTCAAGGTATTCTGGCAGGAAACCCTCTTCTGTGTGGCTATCGCTGTTGTAGTCACGATTTCCATGACCTGGGTCGGTCTGCTGGTCATCAACTCCCTGCTGGTACTTCCCGGCGCAGCTGCCCGTAATCTGGCGCGCAACATGCGCCAGTATCATCTTTACTCTCTTCTGTTTGCCATCGTGTCCGGTATCACCGGCCTGATGCTCTCCTACTACTTAGGATCCTCCGCCGGCGCATCTATCACCCTTTGTCTTGCCATTATCTTTGCGGTGACCTTCCCCCTGCGAAGCCGCCGCAGCTGATAAAAAACAAAAGAACAGGCGTCTCCTCGTTTTTTACGGAGAGACGCCTGTTTTATATTTCACGTTAAATCAAGTCTTTGATGTCAATGTTCACACCGGACAGACCAACCTTGGCGCCGCCCTTTGCTTCATCAGATTCGGGATGGGCAAGCAGCCACTTGTTGCACGCAGTCATGATTGCATCCTCCGCCGTCTTGTTTTCCATAACAGGTCGATCGGTATTTGTCAGCCAGGGCAGTGCCACCAGCACACGGAATCCCTTGTCGGGATCACAGTGGCAGGGGGCATAATGCAGTGTGGTGGCGTAGACCTCCACCAGAACTCCGGCAGGAGCCTTGAACGCCTTGACCTTAGCTGTGTCTAGGATACCATTTTCGATCTCATCCTGCTTGGCCAGCAAAAGAATAAAATCTTCCGTGCCCAGATTGAACTCAGAGTCACGGTGATATTCCAGACAATTCAGCTTGGTATTGTGGCCATTGCACCACCCAAGCTGAGTGGGCATGCCGCCAAAGCAGTGTTCGCTGATCTCTACAGCCGCCGGCAGCTCCTGCAAGACAGGATCCGTGGGGACATAACCCACGCCCGCATCAGGCTGAGGAGTAGCCGCCAGTACCGTCAGGATCTCCTGCA
>CAZDXX010000151.1:2265-4307 GCA_964509595.1 uncultured Oscillospiraceae bacterium | reverse complement strand
GGAGGGCAGCCACAGCAGGGCGAGATAACGCTGGCAGGCAGGAGGCGCCACGGTCCAGTTGTGGGGAGAGTTGGGAGACTCAACATACTTGCCGTTTGCAATTGCGCTGATCTGGCTCCACGCAGCGTCTTCGGGGAGGGTTTCATAAAGGCCGTCGTCGCCGAAGATTACGAAATCGGGATTCCACAGAGCGATCTGTTCCATGGTGACCGTGTTGCCCGAACCTTTGCCGCTGGCGTTTTCAATAACGGCCAGGTTGTTAAAGACCAGGTTGATGACCTCGGCCTGAGACTGACTCTCCGCGATGACATTCAGACCGCCGTCGCCCAGGGCGTAAATACCGTTGACCTTATTGTCGCCGACCTTTTCCATAATGCCGAGCGCACGATCATAGACTTCCTCGCACCAGCTGGCCATCTCTTCACACTTTTCCTCGCGGCCCAGCAGCTGACCCAGCTTGCGGATAGCCTCGCCGTAGTTATCAAGGCCCGCCTCGATGAAGACGCAGGTGATACCGGTCAGCTCCTGGGTGGTAGCAAGCTCTTCCTCGTAGCCGTTCTTGGTGTAGCCCATGTCGATAACAAGCTGGGCGTTGGTGGAAGCCAGAGCTTCCACATCCAGATCGGCGGCGCCCAAGACGGTGCCGAAATAGGTCAGCTGAGACAGTCGGTCATAGTCGGGGATGAACTCGGCCATATCGTCATACAGCTTTCCGCCAAGGCCCACCATCAGGTCGGGCGCAACGCCCATCAGGATAACCTGTGCCAGCTGGCCGGAGGGAACGATCGCGGTGATTTCTTCGGTGATCTCGATCTCGTGGCCCAGATCATCGACGAAGGTATAGGCCTGGAAGCCCTCTTCCACAGGTTCGGCGGGCTGTTCTTCCACAGGGGCAGAAGGCTGCTCCACGACGGGATCGTTGGGAGTCTCTTCCACGGTGTCGTTGGTGCTGCAGGCAACCAGGCTGAAGATCATAGCCAGGGCCAGCAGCAGGGAAATCAGTTTTGTTTTCATTGATTTATTTCTCCTTTGTTTTTTATATAGAAAGGATATTGCTGACAAAAATGAAGTGCGCTTACAGCAGGTCATAGAGAGTTGGCGGGCACACAGACGCGGATGGCATCGTTGTGCAGGCTGTGGACTTCCACATCAATGCCGTACAGCTTTGACATCAGAGCGTCCTCCATCACCGCCTGCGGTGTTCCCCATGCCAGCACATGTCCATCATGGATCGCCAGAATTTTGTCCGAATACATGAAGGCCTGCTCCGGGTCGTGCGTGGTCTGCACGACCGCGTATCCGTCTGCTACCAGGCTCCGCACGGTCTGCATGACCCGGATGCGGTTGCCAAAATCCAGACTGGCCGAAGGTTCATCCATGATCAGAATCTTTGCCTGCTGGGCAATCGCACGGGCGATCAGACAAAGCTGCTTTTCGCCGCCGGAGCAAAACCCATAAGGATGCTCCGCCAAATGTTCAATCTTCATCCGCGCCAATGCGTTATGCGCGATCTCAATCTGTGCTTTTCCCGGCGTTTCCAAAGTTCGCAGCTGCGAGGCCGTTCCCATCAGGACCATGTCCAGTACGGAGTAGTTAAAGGTGGGACTATGGAACTGTGGAATATAGGCAATGTACTGCGCCATCTCCTGGGCCGTCATCTGATCGACATTCCGCCCGTCCACTGTAATGGTCCCGGCACTGGGGCGAAGCAGATTCAGGATGCAGCGGAACAGGGTGCTTTTCCCCACGCCGTTGGGACCGAGGATGGATAGAAACTCTCCGCCCTGGGTCTCAAAGCTGATATCCTTTAAGATCTGCCGCTTTCCAAAATAAAAATCCAGGTGCTCGACTTTCAGATTCATAGGCGGTCACCTTCTTTCATGATCAGATAAATGAAGAAGGGCGCGCCCACAAAGGATGTCAGGATGCCTATGGGAAGATCGGTGGCCCACACGTTGCGGCAGATGTTGTCCACCAACAGCATGAAGATGGCGCCGAACAGCATGGTGGCCGGAATGAGCTTTTTGTAATCATTTCCAACC
>CAZDXX010000151.1:0-2165 GCA_964509595.1 uncultured Oscillospiraceae bacterium | reverse complement strand
GTATCCGCGATCAGTTTGATGAAGGAGGAACAAGAGGATACCAGGCTGCTGATCATGACGCCGGCCAAAATCAGGCCCACTACCCGGTTACCCTTGGCGCGATTGCCCACAAAAATGACCAGCGCTACGGTGCCCAGACTGAATACAAATGCAAAAGCGCTGATGGCAAAGTTCATATAGCCCAAGATGATCGCCAACGACGCGCCCAATGCCGCGCCGGAGGATGCACCCAAAATGTCAGGGGCAGCCATGGGGTTCTGAAACACGCCCTGATAACAGGCACCGGCGGTGGACAGGCAACAGCCCACCATGCAGGATAACAGGATACGCGGTACCCGGTGTTTCAAAAACAATGCCTCCTGCGTCGGCGTCCAGAAAGGCTCCACATCGGTAAAGGGCAGTTTGGACCAGGCGATCCCCCACAGCTCCTTCAGGCTGATGGGATAGCGCCCCAGCGTTGTGGACAGAATACACGCAAGAATCAGGCAGCCGAGCAGGATCAGCATGACCGCCCAGAACGGAAGTTTTTTCTTTTTTGTCATTGCCGTTTCCTCGAGTTATTGGTAATAGCTCTCGCCGACACAGGTCTTGCAGAGAGTCTTGCCATCTCTTATTACATGGCGGTCGTCGGTGACCTCTTCTCCGCAGCACTCACAAATTTCGGCACAGACGGGAGGGCCGGGCCAGTCACCCTTTCCCAGATTGACGGTGACTTCTTTTGCTTCCAGATACCCTTCTTCAGGAAGATTGGCGTAGAATTCCACCATATCCTCTCCTTCAGCTGCATAACGGTGATACTTCCGTATTACACGCACCGCCTTGCCTGTCTCCAGGTTTAGGAAGGTGGCAGCAACTTTGCCCATATCTTTGAAATAATAAGTGCGCTTACCGATGCTGCATCCGGTCGTGACCATAATGGCATCGGCGGGACAGCGGTTGCACTCTACAAAAACCATGATCTTCTTGCGGTCATCCTTGCTCTCGTTATCGATACCGATCAGGCGCATACCCATGTGGGCCATCTTCACACCCGTACACTGACCGGAACACAGGTGCCCGTGGAACGCTACCGCCCGCTCCACATCTTCTCTAAAACTGCGCATTTTCGTCCCTCCGAATCACAAAAAGTCCCATGGCCCGCTTTTTTGGCAGGTAATAAGGAAAGCGCTCGTCGCCTGTCTTCTCCAGTTTTTCTTCCAGATAGGCGTCCAGCTCACTCTCTTCCATGGGCGTGGTATAGGCGGTCACGAATTCCCGCGCATCCTGCCAGTCGGTCAGCGGTTGTCCGTACTCCAGTTCCAGATTCTGCAGGTAGTATTTGACTCCCAGACTGTCCAGATACTCCCGTACGCCGTTGGTGTCAAAGCACTTCATTATCTTGCGCCCCTCCGGGCCGAAGGAGCCGGTCAGAGAACCGTGGGCACCAAGGATCAGCTGATCCTTGGCCAGATGGAAGTACTTGGAGAACACCTCCCTGCCGCCATGGAACAGAGCCATGACGGTCTCCCACTGTCCTTCCGTTTTCGTACCATCCATACAATGGGCAGTGACGTTGGTCAGACCCAGTTCCTTTGCCTGCTGTTCCACGGCGTGGATGGCTTCCTGCGAAATATCCACACAGGTGATATTCTCAATGTGTTTCGCCAGTTCGAAATCGATCAGGCCCGCACCGCATCCCATATCACAAAGAGAGTTGCGGGACGGGATTTGTTCCAAGATGATTTCAGCAAGCTTTCTGTTGTAACCGGTGTACTCCGACGCGTTTTGGAACCACCGGACTGATCGTTCATTCCATACGATCATCATGGTTTCTTCCCTCCTCACAAAAGAAAAAGAGCTGCTTTGTGATACACAGACACAAAGCAGCTCTTTACCCTTGATAAAGAGTACCTTGTTCCCTTCTCACAAATGGAAGGCTATGCTGTTTCCTGCATAACCCCGCGAGCATTTCTGCTCAGGCCGCCCGCCATGGCTTTCGCTTTAGGCGCAAACGACACGGAAACATTATTTGTTTTTTAATGCAATTCTGTCTCAACTACACATTCGTTCTTAATGCGGCCCACCAGATACTGCAGGGCATCCACCACATGGGGACGGATATCGCCGCCAATGAGCACGTACATGATGTCGTCGCCCACCTGCAGCTCACCCTCATTGAGCCAAAC
>CAZDXX010000150.1:0-4310 GCA_964509595.1 uncultured Oscillospiraceae bacterium | reverse complement strand
CTGTCAAAAGAGTCCGCAGGACTTTTTTGACAGTCTGAGTCAGGCACCCCTCAAGGGTGCCTGACAAAAATTATACAAAAGCTTAGGCCAGCAACTCAATGGCTTTTTCAGCTGCGGATGCGGCATCAGGAGTATATGCATCAGCACCGATGGTCTTGCAGAACGCATCGGTAATAGGCGCACCGCCGACCATAATCTTCACTTTTTCGCGAATACCAGCTTCCTTGGCCTTATTCACAACATCTTCCATAGCGGACATGGTTGTAGTTAACAACGCAGAGCACGCAATAATCTGGCAATCATTGTCAATGGCAGTCTGAACAAAGGTTTCCGCATCCACATCGACACCCAGGTCAATAACGTCCAAGCCTTTACCTTCCATCATCATACGAACCAGATTCTTTCCAATATCATGCAGGTCACCCTTAACAGTACCCAGGCAAACCTTGCCCTTAGACTCCACACCAGCCTCAGTCAGATAGGGTTTGAGCAGTTCGGCACCCACATTCATAGCACGGGCAGCAACCAGAACCTCTGGAACAAATACTTCGTTATTCTTAAACTTTTCACCGATGATACCCATGCCAGCCAACAAACCTTCTTCCAGAATCTGCGGTGCAGGAATCCCCTCTTCCAGCGCCTGAGGCACCAGAATTTTGACCTGCTTGGCACGACCCTTCTGCAAAGCTTCCGAAATTTCAATCAAAGTGCTCATTGTCTTCTCCTCCTGTGTTTCGAGTTCAATTTCCTACAAAGCCGCGCTCTTTTTTACTATCAAGACGACCCTGTTGTTTACGGTACTTTCCCGGAGTTACTCCGGTATATCGACGAAAAACTTTAATAAAATAGCTTTGGTCCTCAAAACCGACCGCCGAACAAACATCTCCTACTGAAAGTTCACCCGACAAAAGCAGTGTTTTGCTTCGTTCCACCCGCAAATGCCCTAAATAATTGTTAAAGTTGGTTCCCATCTCATCTTTAAACACCTTGCTGAAATAGGCGGGTGAAAATCCAACATATCGTGCTGTGGCTTCAAGTGTCAACTTTCCGGCGAAGTTGCGCTTCATGTAGTTAATTGCCTTATAGATAATATCTTTGTGTTTAACATCTACCAGGTCGAATACCAATGCAGCGTATCGTTCAATGACTTTGTTCAGCCACAAAGTCAATTCATCCGTTGTATGCAGGTAATCGCTTTCCTTCATAAAACGTCGATTAAGCTCCAACACTTCTTCCAAATCCGCACCGCCCTCGGCGGCCGACCGTGAAAGCAAAACCATAAGCTCCAATGATCGAGCGCGTATCGTTGAAAATTCTCCACCAGTAGCGAAGAAAATATGACCCAACAGTTCATTCAGCAGTCTACGTGCTTCGCTCAAATCCCCTTCTTTTATGGCGCTCATCAAAGCCTGCTCTTTCTCCAGAGGATATTTCGATTTAACCCCTTCCAACTTCAACTGCTGCATGTATTCCCCGATATCTTGATATTGCTCATAGGTTTCACGGCGTTCTTGAAGGGAGCGATACTCTCCACCAATGTACAAAGCCATCGAAAGCAACATAGCCGACAAGTGACTCAAGTCACCCGGTTCCCGACGTGGGAATTTCTGAAGAAAGTCCGTAATCTCAGTCAATTTTTCATTTGACGAAATCCCGTGTAACGTCGGTGTACTTTCCACGTGGTCCTCCGGATCCATGACCATTACCGGTCCGGCTGCAAGAGCGCCCACAATTCTCCCACCTAAGATAATCGGTGACGCAAAGCACCCCATGCCCATAGGGCAGAAATAGATATAACGCCCACCAAACCGCTCCGACTCTCGTGCGCCAAACATGTGGAGTTCTCTACACGACTGGTTGCCCATGATTCTGCAGCACTCGGAGTACAGCGGATACGCTGGCTCTCGCCGATAGAGTTCCCTGCCTTCCGCGTCAGTTAAAAGGCAACTGACACCTGTCGATCGCACAAAGGAATCAACCATCTCACAGGCAACATCCATATCAAATAGATTTTCTCGATCTGCAATATGATTCATAATTCCTTACCTCAATAACACTATACGGCTTCGAGGGCAGCCAGCACTATAAATAACCAGATAAAAATAGTAATTTTTTAAGATTTTGGAGTTTTTTTAATTTTACAATATCCATATCAAAAAGTCCAGTTACCATCCCTGTTTTCTCTCCTTTTTCTTTTCCCTCTTTTTCTTTCGATCAACCATCTATCATAAAAAAACACCAAAAGTATCAGATTTCCCCCTATCGTAACACCGTTGCATTTTGTTTAATAGTCTTGAAAACAAACAATAAATGGATACCCCATTGAGAAGGAGTGAGCTCACAATGAATATGAAGCAGTGGATCAAAGATCAGATTTCATCCCCCGTAAAACATGGTATGCCCGTACTCTCCTTCCCCTCTACTCAGCTACTTGGTATTACGGTAAAGGAACTGATCAGCAGCAGCGAACTACAGGCCAAAGGCATGAAAGCCGTTGCAGATCGCGCTCCTTCTTGCGCCGCCGTGTCTTTGATGGACTTATCTGTTGAGGCCGAAGCCTTTGGTGCCACGATTCACGTCTCTGACGATGAAGTCCCTACTGTCGTTGGCGCCATTCTGGAAGACGCGGAAAGTGTTGAGGATGTCGAGGCCATGAAACAACCCAAGGTAGGTGATGGCCGTACCGGCATTTACATTGATGCTATTAGCAAAGCAGTTAAATTGATTACAGATCGTCCGGTCTTCGCTGGCATTATCGGTCCTTATTCTCTTGCCGGACGTTTGATGGGTATGACTAATATCATGGTCAACTGCTATGAAGAACCCGAGATGGTTCATGCCGCTTTATCGCGCACCACAGACTTTCTGATTGAATATACCAAGAGCTACAAGGCAGTAGGCGCACACGGTGTTGTCATGGCCGAACCCGCCGCAGGCCTTCTCTCTCCTGATTTGGCTGCTGAGTTTTCTGTCCCCTATGTCAAACGCCTGGTGAACGAAGTTCAGGACGATGAGTTTGTTGTCATTTATCATAATTGTGGTCCTGCCGTCAACAAGATGATCCCTGAACTGCTGGAAATCGGTGCCGCAGGCTATCACTTTGGAAACGCTATCTCCATGGCCGAGATTCTCCCTCAAATGCCCACAAATGTACTTGTCATGGGCAACGTCGATCCGGTCAGCCAGTTCCGCAATGGCACCACGGAAAGCATCAAAGCCGATACCACGCGCATCTTAAGTGAGTGCTGCAGCTTTCCCAACTTTATCATCTCCTCCGGTTGTGACATTCCGCCTATCTCTCCTTGGGAAAACATTGATGCCTTCTTTGTTGCTGTTGACGAGTTCTATAAAAGCAACCGCTAATTTTAAAACGTCCAGTGGTCAGGTGTTCAATCTGACTACTGGACGTTTCTTATAATCATTCAAAATAGTTGGTAGAAAGATATGATCGTGAAAAGCTGATTAAAACATCTCAGGCAAGAATTCCCCAGGCTTACCTGTTCTTACTCTTCTTCCCCATTCAATTCTACTAAAGTCATAGGATGGTTCAATGCCTCGACAAGCGGCCCAAACACATCCTCAGTATGCATACGCACGCTGCTGGTATTAATGCAAGGATGGCAAACAAAATACTCCTCATTCAGCAGATCCTTATCCACTAGCAAACGAATCTCACTGTTTCTATCGTTCATTAGTCCCAGAATGCTGACCGAACCAGGTGTGATATCCAAAAGACGTTCCATATGCTCCGCAGTTCCAAAAGATAAACGAGAACTGCCGATTTGCTTTGACAATTCTTTCGTTTTGAACACTTTATCGCCCATAATCAAACAGAGATAAAAATTAGTCTGCTGTCGATTGCACAAAAAAAGATTTTTGCAGACCGGAGCACCTACCGCTTCTTCAATCGCGCGACAAGCCTCCATAGTATTTGCCGGTTCATGATCCACACGATCATATTTAATACACAGCTTATCCAACAACTCATAGCAACGCAGTTCTTTTTCTAAACGACCGTCCAAGCACGTCGGTCTTCCTTTTTCCAGTTGCATGTTATCTATTTCATCCTTTTCTAATTAATAGCTTTAAATAATATACACAAATTTAACGCGCGTTGCAATGTAAAAATGCATTCAACAAACACCAAGCCGGAACCCGTAGTTATTTGTGTAGAGTTCCGACTAAAGCATAAGAATCCCTTGCGGTGACTCTTTTTTATGGAGATAAGCGGGATTCAACCACTGACCTCTTATGCCAATCAAACGTTCTCCCGGTTGAAGAGGTTACAGCCCCTCTAAACCGGGCCAAAA
>CAZDXX010000149.1:0-4310 GCA_964509595.1 uncultured Oscillospiraceae bacterium | reverse complement strand
GGCCTCTTGACCCCCAGTCAAGCGCGATACCAAACTTCGCCACACCCGGATATTTCTTGTCGCCGTCAGACGACTTTGATAGATTACCACACTTTTCGAAAAGATGCAAGAGAAATTTTCAAAATTTTTAAAATTTTTTAAGAGGCAATCTAAAATTCCTCTGCGTCCAGGTTGTGGAATTAACGCTTGCATCGTTTATCTGTAGCCTGCTAGATCCAACCTAAGAGTAATATTTGTCTTCCGGAAGAGTCAATCAAACCAATTATACAGAAGGACTGCTTTTCGACTGAAATGCAGCCGTTCCTTATTCAAAAAAAGAATTTAAATCCATTTTGAAGTTTGTATGGCTTTTTTCTTCGAAACATGTTATCATATTAAGGTTCGAAAAATGATATATCAGGAGGAATTATGAACGAGAATAAGCAATTCCAGCCTTATATCGCCGCCGATAAGATCACCCCTGAGTTTACTGTCACCTCTGTCATTATGGGTATCATCCTGGCGGTCGTATTTGGCGCAGCAAACGCATACCTAGGTCTGCGTGTCGGTATGACTGTTTCGGCTTCTATCCCTGCCGCCGTCATCGCCATGGGCGTGATCCGAATCATCATGCGTAAAAACTCCATTCTGGAAAGTAATATGGTGCAAACGGCCGGTTCCGCCGGTGAGTCTCTGGCGGCAGGTGCTATCTTTACCCTTCCAACTCTGTTCCTGTGGGCGGCTGAGGGCCGCATGGAAAAGCCCGGCATTCTGGAAATCACTGTTATCGCTTTGATTGGCGGCCTGTTGGGTGTGTTCTTTATGATCCCCCTGCGCAACGCTTTGATCGTGCGCGAACACAGCACCCTCCCCTATCCCGAAGGCAAAGCTTGTGCAGAAGTGCTGCTTGCCGGCGAAAACGGCGGTTCCAGCGCATCCACCGTGTTTGCCGGAATGGGTTTTGCTGCACTCTTCAAATTTATTATTGACGGTCTGAAGGCGGTTCCCGGCGAAATCTCTCTTCGAATCAAGGGCTTCTCCGGTGAGATTGGCACTCAGATTTACCCCGCTGTTATGAGCGTAGGCTATATCTGTGGCCCACGTATCTCTTCCTACATGTTCTCCGGCGGTGTACTCGCATGGCTGGTCTTGATCCCCTTGATCGTCCTGTTCGGCGCAGATATCGTCCTCTACCCTGGTACTGCTCCAATCAGCCAGATGTATGCCGAAGGCGGCGCAAGTGCCATCTGGAGCTCCTACATCCGTTATATTGGTGCCGGCGCACTGGCTGCAGGCGGTATCATCAGTCTGGTCAAGACACTTCCCTTGATTGTACGCACCTTTGCAGATGCCATCAAGAGCATGAGAAAATCCGCTTCCAGCAGCACACTTCGTACAGAGCAGGACATCAGCATGAAGGTCGTCATTGCTGCCATCATCATTCTGACTCTACTGGTTTGGTTGGTCCCGGTGATCCCTGTCTCTTTGATTGGCGCAATTATTATCGTTATCTTCGGCTTTTTCTTTGCTACGGTATCCTCCCGTATGGTCGGCATCGTTGGCAGTAGCAATAACCCTGTTTCCGGTATGGCAATTGCTACATTGTTGATTGCAACCCTGATTTTGAAACTAACCGGTGAAGACGGCATTGAAGGCATGCACGCTGCAATTGCCATTGGATCTATTATCTGCATTGTCGCTGCAATTGCCGGCGATACTTCTCAGGATCTGAAAACAGGTTACCTGTTGGGTGCAACGCCCAAGAAACAGCAGTATGCTGAAATCATCGGCGTCGTCGCTTCTGCTCTGGCTATCGGCGGTACTCTGTATCTGCTGGATGCAGCTTGGGGCTTCGGCACGGATGCGCTTTCTGCTCCTCAGGCTTCTCTGATGAAGATGATTGTTGAGGGTGTCATGGAGAACAACCTTCCCTGGGCGTTGGTTTTCATTGGTGTCTTTATTGCTGTTATCGTTGAGATCCTGGGCATCCCTGTGCTGCCCTTCGCCATTGGTGTCTACCTGCCCGTTCACTTGAACGCATGTATCATGGTCGGTGGTCTGATTCGTCTGTTCTTCGACAAGATGAAGCGCGAGGAAAACGAAAAGAACCGCATTATCAACGATGGCATCCTCTTCTGCTCTGGCATGATCGCCGGCGAAGGTCTTGTAGGCATCCTGTTGGCCTTGTTGGCCGTTTTTGGCATCGGCGAAATGATTGACATCTCCGGTCTGCTGAATCTGCCCTCTGCCGTTTCCAACATCTTGAGTCTGGTGGTCTTTGCTCTGACCATCCTCTGCCTGCTCAAGTTCACCATTTGGAAGAAAACCAAGAAGGGCTGATTTTAGTGAAGAAAAAGCAAGAAAAAATTTCTGAAAACTATCTGCTTCGGGTCCCGGTGCATCCGGAAGAACTTGTCTGGAGCGTTGATGAAAACAATCTTGTGACCATTGAGATCGAAAACAAAGGCGCATTCAAGCGAATCACTCAGCTGATTTTGCGTAAACCCAAAACAAGCTACATCCACTTGGACAAGCACGGAAGCTTCACCTGGCTGCTGGTAGATGGCAAGAAAGACATCATCGAACTCGGAAAACTGGTTGAAGCCGAATTTGGAGAAGATGCAAATCCGCTTTATGAACGTCTGGCTACCTACTTTCAGATTTTAGACAGCTACCACTTCATTGCTTGGAACAATAAAGAATAATGAAATGGACTCGAGATTTCCTATGCCGAAATCTCGAGTCCATTTTATATTATTTAAGAAACAGATGGATCAACTTGTCGTATGACTTGGAGTAAGGCTGATACCGCATCGGAAGGTCGATCCAAGTTTTCTTGTCCACAATACTCTTGTAATGAGTAAAGGTATCAAAGCCGATCTTTCCGTGATACGCACCCATACCACTCTCGCCTACGCCGCCAAATCCCATATTACTGGTAGCCAGATGGATGACCACATCATTGACACAGCCGCCGCCGTAAGAGCAGCGGGATGTGACCTTTTTGATCACACTCTTGTCCTGCGCAAAAATGTACAATGCCAAAGGCTTGGCACGGGCATTAATATCCTCGATGACCTCATCAATGGAATCAAAGGTCAGGATAGGCATGACCGGTCCAAAGATCTCCTCCTGCATAACTTTGTCGTCCCAGGTGACGTTATCCATGACGGTCGGCTCGATCTGAAGTGTCTCTGCATTATTGCAGCCACCCACGACCACCTTCTCAGGATCAATCAAACCACAGACACGGTCAAAGTGCTTTTTATTGATGATTTTGCCGTAAGAAGCCTTTTCGTATTGACGCTTGATTTCATCTTTGATGTGTCCCAAGAACTCGTCCTTCACAGATCTTGCACAGAGGATGTAATCCGGTGCTACACAGGTCTGGCCACAGTTGAGGTACTTACCGAATACGATGCGGCGTGCAGCCAACTTCAAATTCGCACTAGAATCAATGATACACGGGCTTTTGCCGCCCAACTCCAGTGTGACAGGAGTCACGTGCCTGGCGGCCTTCTCCAAAACCATCCGACCCACATTCGTACTTCCGGTAAAGAAAATATAATCAAACTTCTGCTCCAGAATATGCTCATTCTCTTCGCGTCCGCCGGTCACAACAGTCACAAATTCCTCCGGGAAAATCTCACTTACAATCTTTTGCAGCAGCGCGCTGGTGGCAGGAGAATATGCGCTCGGCTTAATGATAGCTGTGTTGCCAGCTGCAATAGAATCGGCAAGAGGATCCAAAGTCAGCAGAACCGGATAGTTCCATGGGCTCATGATCAAAGTCACGCCATAGGGCGAAGGCTTTTGGTAACTGCGGGAAGCAAACTGCGTCAAAGGAGTCTTCACTGTCTTCTCTTTTGCAAAAGAGCGAACGTGATGCAGGAGGTAACTGATCTCGCTGATGACCAAACCGGTCTCGCACATATAGCTCTCTTCTGCAGACTTCCCCAGATCCTGCTTGATTGCTTGCGCAATAGCCTGTTCATTTTCAATCAGCGCCTGACGAAGCTTTTTCAATGCATCGATTCGGTGTTCTACGGGCAGTGTGGCACCGGAAGAAAAATACTCACGCTGTTTTGCAACAACAGCTGCAACTTCTTCTCTGGTCATTCAGCATCCTCCATAACATCGTAATAAAAACGCTCCAGTTCCTTTTTGCTCATAAGCACCGGAATCGGATAAAGCATCCATACCGGCGGTTGCAGTCAATGCAGCAGGCAAGGTGCGTGTCATCTCAGGGGCATGTACCGCGACATGTGGGTTCAAAAAGAAATCATTGATAGGAAATTTGTATGCATTTTCGTGATCCGTGATCACTGTGG
>CAZDXX010000148.1:0-4385 GCA_964509595.1 uncultured Oscillospiraceae bacterium | reverse complement strand
TGGGTCGACGGGAACAGTAGGGAACTGCCGGGCTTTGAGATCGCTGAACTGATCCGCCTGTCGGCTGAAAAGAAGGTTATCGTGGACACTAACATTCCCTGCGACCTGCTGTGGCAGATCTCTGATTATGACCATGTCGCCATTTTATTGACCGATCAAGCTATGTCGGTGGAGCGCTTTTTTGACCGGGATGACCCGGAAAAACAGTTTTTGTTCTCGGTAATCGAAGGCTGCCCGGACCCGGAGTGGGCGCTGCAGAATTTCAAGGATTGCATTGCTCGAGTCAACAGCCCGGAGCGTTATGATGCATTTTTGAACAGCGGTTTCTTTACTCTGATCCGCCCGGAGGGAGAGGGTGATACCCGGGAGGAAATGCTCTCCGCCTTGGCAAAGCATTTTAAACTGAATGACTGATACATAAAACCCCCGGCCAAAATGGCCGGGGGTTTGCTCTTAGACTTGACGTTCGAAGACTTGATACAGTTCATCACTTAAAGCATGCATGAGGGTCTGATCCACCTTGACCACCTGACGGTCATAGGTCACAAGGCCGTTGGTTTCGTCCTCCACGTCGCTGACCTGGGTCAGCACAGCGGCGCAAAGGCCGTTTCGGATGGCTGGAATCACTTCCTTACGGTACAGGTTCTCCAATGCCTGAACAAAGGCATCTCGGTCGGTGAACTTCTTATATCCGTAGGTCTGATCAAGATTGAAGGAGTGCTCCGGCAGTTTCCAGGAGTAACCGCCGAACTCCGACAGTACGCAGGGGCGGTTAGGATCGGCTTTTAGTGCCAGCTTTCGGAAATATACATGCTCGCTGGTCACATCGCTGTTCTGTTCAGCAAACCAACCGGAGGTGGCATCCCAAACACGGGTGGGATCCAGGGCTTTCATTTCCTTATGAATGCGGTCGGCATCGTACTGGCCCCAGCCCTCATTGAAGATGGTGTAGTAACAGACACAGGGGTGATTATGCAGGTGGGTGACCATCTCAGCCAGATCACGCTCAAAGGTCTCCTTGCGTCGGCTGGATGCCCGATGAGAGATGCCCCGCTTCATACCAATCGTGGGCAGGGCAGTATCCAAAGCAAAGCTGTATTTTCCGCTGTTGACCATGTCCTGAAAGACGATCATGCCGAATTTGTCACAGTAGTAGTAGAACAGATCGGGCTCAACCTTGATATGTTTGCGCAGCATATTAAAACCCATGGATTTCATGGTACAGATGTCAAAGGAATAGCCTGCGGGGGTCGCAGGAAGGTAGATTCCATCGCTGAAATAACCCTGATCCAGCAGACCGTGGAAGAATACAGGTTTGCCGTTCAGGCAGATGTAAGCCTGTCCCTTGGCATTTTGGATGGTCACTGTGCGTAGGGCAAAGTAAGACTCCACCGTATCTTCTCCATCCGTCAGGGTAAAGGAATAGAGATACGGATTTTCCGGAGTCCAATGGACGGGAGATGGGATGGAAATGGTGGTTTTGCTGCCATGAAAGCGGTGTTCTATCGGACCGAAAGGGGTCTGTATGGTGACAAGCTTATCAACTTTACCGCCATTGGTTTCAAGGGTAATACTGTCCATAGTGGGAGTTAGTTTCAGAGAAGAAATATATTCGCAGGGAACACTCTCCAGCCATACCGGCTGCCAGATACCGCTGATGGCGGTGTACCACATACCACCCCGTTTCCGGCGCTGTTTTCCGTAGGAGAGTTCAGCATCCAAATTGTCGATTACTTCCACGCGCAGGTCGTTTTTACCTGCACGCAGGGTATCTGTAATTTCCAGGGTGAACGGCAGATATCCGCCCACGTGGCCGCCCACACGAGTGTCATTGACATAAACGGTAGCGATCTGATCCACGGCACCGAAATTCAGAAGAACGCGGCTGCGGAGAAATCCCTCGGGCAAGATGAAGGTTCTGCGATAAATGTATTGCTCGCCCTTTTTCAGATGTCGTTCCACGCCGGACAGGCGAGATTCGGGGGGAAAGGGGACTTGGATGTTTCCCAGCTTTTCTTCCTGTTCGTCCTTTCTGCAGGACAGTTCCCAGGTGCCGCAAAGGGAAAGGTAGGAATCACGCTTCATTTGAGGGCGGGGATATTCCTCCTCCCACGAGGTGGAGGAGTCCTGCTCGAACGGGGTAGTCAGAGAACACAGTCGGGGCGGCGCTTTTTTGGAAAAGAGAATCAGTACAATCAAAACGATCAGAGCGGGCACAAGTGCGGCAAGAAAGATATTTGCATTGGGGACAAATGAATATGTGCCGTCGTTGTTTAGAATTTGTTCAGCGTTTGCGAGAACAGCCTTGCCGATATATGGACCGATCACACCGGGGACCAGCACCTGAGAGAAAATGCGCACACCCTGCAGCATACCGGCCTTTCCGGCGGGGGTCAAGTCACGAATCTTCGCGCCGAAGACTGCCATGCCGGACAGGTAGCCGCACATCATGAAAAGCGAGCCAATAAAGACAGGAACTGTTTTGCGGAAGATAAAGAGAAGTACATAACCGATCATGAGCCAGATCAAAGCAGTGAAGGAAGAGAAGCGGAACCTTTTTTTGTCATAGACCCTTCCCCATAAGGCAGTGACAACAGACGCGAGAATAATGGCGGGGGCCATGACCAGAACATAGTTGCTCATGCCCAGAGATACTTCGTAGTAAATGATCAAGTAGGGCATGAAAATCTGGATGGAGATATTAAAGACAATAAAGGCGGCCAAGTGAATGTAGAGACTTGGGTTTGCTTTGATGGTCGATGGACGAAACCCGTAGATCACATTTTGAAAATACCCGGTTTGGGAGGGCGCGACCTTTGGATCATCGATCAGGAAAAACCCAAGAATGCCGATCAAAGTAACCACTGCACCAATAATAATAAAAATCACGGTCCAGCTTTCTGCGCGATCCAGATCAAACGCCATAAAGCTGCCGAAGACAACCAGAATCGCGACAAGGGGCATCATAGCATTGATACCTTCAGCAGCGCCGCGATTGGAGTGATCTGTGCTGTCGGTCAGCCAGGCATTGAAGGCAGCATCGTTCGCACTGGAACCGAAGAAGGTCATGACGCAGTCCAGAATGATAGTCAGGGAAACACCGACTGCTGCAGCTGAAGTTACCAGGGGGAAAGCCGCAGAGATCCAGTCAGTGCGTAAAAACGCAAAGCACAGTACAGAAATGCCCCAGAGAATATAACCGACGCACATAAAAATTTTTCGTTTACCGACACGATCTGACAGGGCACCGATCAAAATTGTAGTCAAAGTTGCTGCAACGGCACTGGCGGCAACCATGGCAGAAATGTCGCCTGCAGAAGCGTGGAACATTTTGTAGATAAACACGTTCAGATACATGTTCTCCACGACCCAGGCAACCTGGCCGATCAGGCTGAACAGCGTCAGTGCGCACCAAAAACGAGGGGAAAGTTTTGTTTTCATCATGATTTCTCCCATCTGAAATGATGTTGGAAATGCTTTTGGATATTGTACCGTATTTTCAGACACACTGCAATGCAATTTGCACCTGTCAGACTGAGCGATCGGGAGAAAATTTGTTGGAACATTTTTTGGTTGGCAGCGTCAAAATACATAGACCGGACGAAAAGGAGCTGCTGAACGTGAAAAACAGAATCAGAATTTTGGTCGCTATTTGTTTGGTATTTGTATAGTCTTGACTGCCTGTAAAGCTAAGGTTGCAGAGGAGCCAACGGATCCTTTGGCTGGGAATCTGACAGAACAGGAAGCCGGTAAGACGGAAGAGAACGAGATGAATGAGTATCCGATCAGCGTACAGCATATTCGAACCGACGGATATAATGAAGGGGTCAAATATCCTCAAATCACTGTAGTGCGCTCGACGGAGGAGTTGAACACATATTACGAAGCAAATAAGGAACTTTACAGCCTTGAACACAGGGAAACTGTATATTCAGATACCACGATTGGTTTTCTGGATGCCTGCGATCGATATAACGAGGCTTTCTTTGACCGGAATGACCTGATCCTTGTTCTGTGGGAAGAGGGGAGCGGATCTGTGCGTCACGAAATTCGATCCATCGCACCCTCTGACGATCATACTTGGGTTTTGAGCGGTATTCGTAAAAATCCCGAAGCAGGAACCTGCGATATGGCCGAGTGGCATTTCATGGTAGAAATCGCAAAGAACACGATCAAAGAAGATGATGAGATCATCCTTGACTTATCCAACCGGAACGTAGTTGGTTATCGGTATGGCTATGCCGGCGTGGAACTTGCTCTGCCGGATGGATGGGAATATTCCATTGAAGAATACAAAAAAGACGGATATACATTCGGAATCAGCTTTTGGCCTGCCGGGCAAAAAGAGGGAAAGCTGAGCCTGAAATACTACCCAAATGGATTTG
>CAZDXX010000147.1:0-4419 GCA_964509595.1 uncultured Oscillospiraceae bacterium | reverse complement strand
CACCGCCGACTCCACCGGCACATGGCAGGCCATCTACGACCACGCGGAGCTGTACAGAACGTATATTGAATGAGGAGCGCCTCCTGTTTGCATGCATGTGAGCAGGAGGCTTTTTTCTGGTTTTTTGCCTGTTTCCGCGTTTCACATTGCTCCACCCACAGAAGAATGCATAGTTTTCTCTGCTTCTGCATATAATATTTGCGTAAATACGCATTTTCATGAGATGTTCCATTGACGTGGCGCTCAGTTTGTGCTACAATTCATCTTGCAAAAAAGCGTAAATACGCATTTTTATGAGGTGATTTATGGTCATTGAACGAACCCGATATCTGGACAAATTGATCAGCAAACGAGAAAATGGCTTGATCAAAGTCATCACCGGAATCCGGCGCTGCGGTAAATCTTACCTTCTTTTTGACCTTTACTACAATTACCTGAAATCAACCGGCGTACACGAGGAACATATCATCACGCTTGCTTTGGACGAAATATCCAATGCGCGATATCGGAATCCATTGGAGTTGGATCAGTATATCCGCTCTAAAATCATTGACAAAGATGCCGTTTATTATGTGTTCCTGGATGAGATTCAGAAAGTCGCGGAAATACAAAACCCGTATATAGATGACCCAACGGCAAAACTGGGCTTTGTTGACGTATTGCTTGGTCTTATGAAAATGAAGAACCTTGACCTTTACGTGACCGGCAGCAACTCTAAAATGCTGTCCTCTGACATACTCACCGAGTTTAAGGATCGCGGTGACGAAATCCATGTAAATCCTTTGACCTACCGCGAGTTCTACTCTGCATATGGCGATGACAAGCGAAATGCGTGGCGCGACTATTTCACATACGGCGGCATGCCTCTTGTCCTCTCCAAAAAGACTCATGAAGAAAAAAGCAAATATTTAAAGGATCTGTTTACCAAAACGTATATTACGGATGTGCTGGAGCGCCATCGCATCGCAAATGACAAAGAAGTCCTGGAAGACCTTTTGAATTTCCTTTCCTCGTCAATCGGTTCCCTGACAAACCCGACCAAGTTATCCAATACGTTTATGTCGACGAAGAAACAAAATATCGCATCTTCTACCATCACGCAATACTTGGACTACTTTATAGATGCGTTTCTTCTCGACAAAGCGTATCGCTATGATATCAAAGGGAAAAAATACATCGACACACCTTTGAAGTATTATTTCACCGATGTCGGACTTCGCAATGCACGGTTGAACTTCCGACAGCAAGAGGAAAATCACATCATGGAGAACATTCTCTATAATGAACTGATTGCCCGTGAGTTTGATACGGATGTCGGTGTTGTTGAATACAATTACAAAACAGAGGACAAGAAAAGTCACCGCACACAGTTGGAAGTGGATTTCGTCGCAAACAAGGACAGCAAACGCTACTACATTCAGTCTGCCTTAACTGTCGCGGATGAGGAGAAACGGTTGCAGGAAACCAATTCACTCTATCGTATCCATGATTCTTTTAAGAAAATCGTTGTGGTCAAAGACAACATTGTGCCTTGGCACGATGAAAAGGGCATTCTGTATATCGGAATCGAAGACTTCCTTTTGGACGAGTCCGCAATCGACACGTAAGCCGAAGTAAATTCTTTGAGGGATGCTCATAAAACTTTATTATGTACAAACCCGCCGAAATTTGATGAATCGAACGCCCCCTGTTCCGACCTCTCGGAACAGGGGGCGCAATCATTTAATCTTCGTGGCGGATTCGTGCCACAAGCTTCTGCAATTCGGTAAAAGCCAGCATGATCAGGCACAGGCCGAGGATCTGCAGCCACTGGATTCCGCCGGGCAGAACCAGATCGAAGGCCACTCGCAGGGGCGGGATAAACAGCACCACCAGCTGCAGCAGCAGGGATGCGCCCAGCGCCAGCCACAGGGTGGGATGCTCCTTGGGCTTGATCTTGAACAGGGAGCTGTGCTCCGACTGGAAGCCCAGAGTGGCAAACAGCTGCAGCAGCGCCAGCGTGATAAAGGCCATGGTCATGTCCAGATTGGCGATGCCGGTGCGGCGGCCCAGCAGGAAGGCCACGATGGTCAGGGCGGCTTCCACCAGACCGGTCAGGCCCACACGGCCCCACTGACGGCCGGTGAAGAAGGGGGTGTCCTTGCCGCGGGGCGGGCGATCCATAACGCCGGGCTCCTCCGGCTCCACGCCCAACGCCAGGGCGGGCAGCGAGTCGGTGACCAGATTGATCCACAGGATGTGGGTGGGCTTGAGCACCACCCAGCCGGCCACGGTGGCGGCAAACATGGTGATGACCTCACCGCAGTTGGAGGAGAGCAGGAAGCGCACCGCCTTGTGGATGTTGTCGTAGATGCGGCGGCCTTCCTTGACGGCGATGACGATGGTGGCGAAGTTGTCGTCGGTCAGGACCATGTCGCTGGCGCCCTTGGACACGTCGGTGCCCGTAATGCCCATGCCCACGCCAATGTCGGCGGCCTTCAGGGCGGGGGCGTCGTTGACGCCGTCGCCGGTCATGGAGACGATCTTGCCGCGCTTCTGCCAGGCGGCCACGATGCGGCTCTTGTGCTCGGGGGCCACACGGGCGTAGACGGCGATCTCGGGCACCTTTTCGTACAGCTCGTCATCGCTCATCTTTTCCAGCTCGGCGCCGGTGATGGCGATGCGGCCGTCGCCCAGAATACCAAGACGCTCGGCAATGGCGGAGGCGGTCACCTTGTGGTCGCCGGTGATCATGACGGGCAAAATTCCGGCGGCGCGGCACTCGGCCACCGCCTGCCTGGCTTCCTCACGGGGCGGGTCGATCATACCCACCAGACCGCAGAAGATCAGGCCGTTTTCGGTGCCCTCCACGTCGGACACGTCCACGGTGTCCACATCCTTATAGCCGAAGGCCAGCACGCGCAGAGCGTTTTCCGCCATGGTCTCGTTGGCGATCATAATGGGCGCGGCGTCCCCCAGAACGGATACGCCGTCGGCGGTCAGCTGGCTGTCACAGCGGCCCACCAGCACGTCGGGCGCGCCCTTGACCAGCACGCGTTTTTTCCCGTCGGGCAGGTCGATGACCACGGTGGACAGCTTGCGGTCGGAATCGAAGGGGATCTCTCCGGCGCGAACACGGGCCTTTACGTCCTCCATGGTATTGACGTTTTCCTTGATCAGATAATCCAGCAGGGCGGTCTCGGTGGGGTCGCCCACGAAGCCGTCGTCACCGGCCTGAGAGTCGTTGCAGTGGAGCATGGTCTCATACAGGCGGTCAGTGGGGGCGGTGCCCGTCCACACCTCCTGCACGGTCATGCGGTTCAGGGTCAGAGTGCCCGTCTTGTCGGAGCAGATCACGTCGGTGGAGCCCAGGGTCTCCACGGCGGGCAGGCGGCGAATGATGGCACCGCGGCCTGCCATACGCTGCATACCCATGGCCAGCACGATGGTGACCACCGCCACCATGCCCTCGGGGATGGCGGCCACCGCCAGAGAGACGGCGGTGAGGAAAGACTCGTTCCAGGGCTGGGAGCGGAGCATGCCCACACCAAAGATGACGACGGCGATGCCGATGACCGCGTAGGAGAGCAGATTGGACAGCTTGTTCAGATTCTGCTGCAGAGGGGTGGTCTCCTGTCCGGCAGTGGTGAGCTGGTGGGCGATCTTGCCCATCTCGGTGTCCATGCCGGTGGCGACCACCACGCCGGTGCCGCGGCCGTAGGTGGCTGCGGTGCCCATGTAGGCCATGTTGATCCGGTCACCCAGGGGAGCATCGGCGGCGATCTGCGCGGCGGCGTCCTTCTCCACGGGGACGGACTCGCCGGTGAGGGCGGATTCCTCCACCTTCAAAGAGCCGGATTCCAGCAGTCGCAGGTCGGCGGGGATGGAGTCGCCCGCTTCCAGCACCACCACGTCGCCCACCACCAGCTGAGCGGCGGGGATCTTGACCACCGCGCCGTCGCGCATCACCTTGGCGTAAGGCGCGGCCATCTCCTGCAGGGCCTCCAGCGCGGCCTCGGCCTTGGACTCCTGCACGGTGCCCATCACCGCGTTGAGGATCACCACGATGGCGATGATGGCGGCGTCCACCGGCTCGCTCAGCACCGCCGAGATGACGGCGGCCACGATGAGCACCCAAATCATGAAATCCTTGAACTGAGAGAGGAAAATATCCACGATGGTGCGCTTCTTGCCGCTCTCCAGCTTATTTTCGCCGTCCCGGGCGAGCCGTTCGGCGGCCTCCCCCCCGGTCAGCCCAGCAGTGGAGGACTGCAATTCCTTCAGGCACATGTTCTGATCGGTTTCATGCCAAATGATCATACTTGCATCTTCACTTTCTATTTGGAAATTATTGGGGTAAATTTAAATCCATTCCTATGGTGAATTATACTACCCTCATTTATCTGTGTCAAATATATCTTGACAAAATTATTTATATAT
>CAZDXX010000146.1:0-4451 GCA_964509595.1 uncultured Oscillospiraceae bacterium | reverse complement strand
GTTCCTGTTTCCCTTCCACCCAGGTCACGGAGCCCTGCCAGCTGGCGTTCTGCCGGAAGAGGACCCGTACTGTGAAGGTCGCCGCGTCTCCCATTCGGAATTCCGGGCCCGGCGGACCGGTCTCATTTTCCAGCGGCGGCGCAAAGTATCTTGTCTCGGTAAAGGCTTTGGGAAAGTCCATATCGTCCAGCGTCTGCTCCATTTCCAGCAGGAACTGGGTGATGCTTTGAAACGTCTTCCCCTCCGGGAGATATCGATTATAAAAGCGTCCTTTCGGCACCGAATCTTCATAAGAATCAATACATACCGTTGTGGTTCGATATTCGTTGCCCCTTGCTTTCGTCGTCATCTGCACGCCTCCTTTCTCCAGGTTCCGGGGGTTCCTTTTGTGATTTATATATACCATGCCGCGGTTACAGAAACGGTTACATTTTCAAAAAGGCCGTTCATTTTTTGAAAAAATTCTTGCAGCGTTTCGTTTCCTGCTTGCACTGTTTTCCCCCCCTCTGTTAACATGTAAATAAATAATGTACGGGGAGGATCTTCCATGGTCTCCAAATTGAAGGACACCCTGCTTCTGGTGGGTGACGAAACCAGTGACCGCGCCAAACTGCGCGAAATTTTTGAATCCTCGTTTAATCTTCTGGAGGCGGAAAACCTACCCCAGGCCGCTTTGCTTCTGGAACAAAACGACGCCTGTGTCGCCGCCGTACTGGTGGATCTGAAGGAGATGGACGACAAGGACATCCGGGCGGTCAACCGGGCCGCCCATTGTGGCAGTGACACGGAGATTCCCATCCTTGCTCTGATTCTTCCCACCGGCGACGGCTCGCGGGAGGAACTGGCCTTCACCCGGGGCGCCAGCGACGTGGTCATCAAGCCCTACACCCCCACCAGCATCCGCCGCCGGGTGCAGGTTCTCGTGGATCTGCACCTGCACAAGTGGCATCTGCAAAAGCTGGTGGACGATCAGAACGAGACCATCCGCAACACCAACCAGGTCATGGTGGATGCCCTGTCTGCCATCATCGAGCACCGAAGCACCGAATCCGGAAACCACGTCCTTCGTATCCGCCGCTTCACCAAGATCCTTCTGGAAAATGTGGCTCACAGCTGTCCCGAATATGGACTGACCGAAAACACCATTGATATCATCGCCGGCGCGGCTGCCCTGCACGACATCGGAAAGATCTCCATTCCTGACGCCATTCTGAACAAGCCCGGCAAACTGACCGCCGAGGAATATGAGGTCATGAAGACCCACACCACCGTCGGCAGTGAGCTGATCCAAAACCTCAGCGGCATGGGCGATGTGGAATATCTGCGCTATGCGTACAACATCTGTCTGTATCATCACGAACGCTGGGACGGCAACGGCTACCCTTACGGTCTTTCCGGCGAGGACATCCCCATCTGCGCCCAGGTCGCCGGCATCGCCGATGTCTTTGACGCGCTGACCTCCCCCCGTGTCTACAAACCGGCCCTGCCCTATGAACAGGCCATTAACATGATTCTAAACGGCGAGTGCGGCGTATTCTCCCCCAAACTGCTGGAGTGCTTTAAAAGCGTGCGCGCCGAATTTGTTTCGCTGGCCCATCAATATGCAGACGGCCATTCCCCAAAGGACGATGCCATCTCTGTCCCCCTGCCCGGCCCCGCGTGGAAAACCAACTCTTTGAACGCAGCCCAGCTGTCTCTGGTCAAATATCAGGCTCTGCTCCACTACATGGACGATACGGTGCTGGAGCTGGATCTGGACTCCGGTCTGTATCATGTGGTGTATAACCCCAATCCCGACCTGGATTCCATCGTCCCGGACTCCTCCTTCTTTGACATCGCAGACATTCTGCGCCATGTCAACATACATCCGGAGGATGCCAATGTCGCGCAGGAGATCCGTACGCTCCTGACGGACGAGTTCTTTCGTTTGGATCTGCGCCGGCGCAGTTTCCCCTGCCGCATATTCAGCCCCGCATTGGGCAGCTATCGCCCCTATGAGCTGACCTTCCTGCGTGTCAATACCGGCAACGACGAACAGCGCATTATCATCGCCATCTGGCACCTTCTGGACGAAACTTTGCCCAGCCACAGCTCCCTGCCGCAAGACAATCTTCAAGCGTCCCCCGCTCTGTATGGGTTGGTCAGCAGCGCTCTGCGCTGCCAAAGCGACAACTCCCTTACCATCGATGCCGGCGCAAAAGACCTGTACCATCTGACCGGCTATACCGAAGAGGAGATTCGGCAGGTTTTTGACAACAAGCTGCTGAATATGGTCACACCGGAAGACCGGGACATGTTTGCCTGCGCCATGCAGGAACACCTGAAGCAGGGCGGCCGAACCGAGACGGAATACCGCCTGCTGCGTAAGAACGGAGATCCCCTCTGGGTTCTGGACAAGAGCCGTGTGTACATTGAGTCGGACGGACAGGAGTATTTCTACCACGCCATTCGTGACAACTCCCGCGGCAAAGCCATCCACCACCAACTGCAGACCACCACTGAGCGCAACCAGATCATCATCGACCAGTCCGGCGGCATCGTCTTCGAATGGGATCTGATGTCGGACACGATGTATTGCTCCCCCAAATGGGAGGAACATTTCGGCTATCCTCCCTTATCGAAAAACTACGGCGCGCAAATGGGTATCGCCACCCACTTTCACCCCGATGACCTTGCTCTGCTTCACGATGCGATCGAACAGATCAAAACACACCATGACACCATTTCCATTGATGTGCGCGTCGCGGATGCCAATGCCAGATACCTCTGGACAAAAATCACCGCCACAGCCTATCTGGACGAAAATGACCGTCTGACCCGCATCATTGGCTTCCTGCAGGATATTGACGCGCTGAAACGCGCCACTCTCGCCCTGAAGGAGCAGGCGGAGCGTGACGCTTTGACCAAGCTGCTCAACAAAGCCTCCACCCAGCAGCTGATCACCCAGTATCTGACCGAGCGCGACCCCGATTCTCTGTCTGCCATGCTCATTCTGGATCTGGACAATTTTAAAGCACTCAACGATAATTACGGCCACCTGTACGGCGATGCCGTTCTGACTCAGGTCGGTACCACACTGAAGCGCCTGTTCCGTACGCACGATATCATCGGCCGCATCGGCGGCGACGAATTCCTGATTCTCCTGCGCGACATTCCCAATGAGGATCTGGTCCACAGCCGCTGCGAACTGCTGCTGAACACCTTCCATGACCTTATGGAGCAGAACGCCCCCGGTCTCAACGTCTCCTGCTCCATCGGTGCCGCGCTCATCCCCGCTCACGGCACCGGTTATACTGATTTGTTCCGGCGCGCGGACGAATCGCTGTATATCTCCAAGAGCAAAGGCAAAAACACCTACACGCTCTACAACCCCCTGGAAGTCGCAGGTTCCCTGTCGGGCGACAGTGTACACATTCCCACCCGCATCGACTCCGACGAACAGCCCGGCATGGCCGACTCTTCCTTTGTGCGTTTCGTTTTCCGCCGCCTGTATGAAACCGATGATGTCATCCACACCATCGATGAGATCCTCTCCTACGTCGGCGAACAGCTCAACGTCAGCCGCGTGTACATTTTTGAGAACAGCGATGACAATACCAGCTGCAGCAACACCTTCGAGTGGTGCAATAAGGGCATCACTCCCGAAATCGACAACCTGCAGAACCTGAGCTACATTTCCGATATTGCCGGCTGGCAGCACATATTTGACGAACGGGGCGTGTTCTACTGTTCGGACATCACGAAGCTGGAGCCCCATTTCCGTGCCATCCTGGAACCCCAGGGCATCAAGAGCATGCTCCAGTGCTCCATTCTGGACAACGGCGTGTTCCGCGCCTACATCGGCTTTGACGAGTGCACTGTTCAGCGCATGTGGACCCAGGAGCAGATCAATCTTCTGCAGTTCCTGGCCGAAGTCATGGCCATGTTCCTGCTGAAGCAGCGCGCCCGTGACAAGGCCGTGGAACAGGCCGAAAACCTGCGCAGTATTCTGGACCGGCAGGATGCCTGGATCTACGTCATCGACCCGGACACCTGCGAGCTGAAATTCCTGAACGCCAAAACCAAACAGATCGCACCGGAAAGCCACGAAGGCATGGTCTGCTACAAGGCCTTCATGGGCCGCAATTCCCGCTGCGAAAATTGCCCCGCCGCAAATATCCATCAGGCAAAAAATGCCTCCGCCGTCATCGAAAATCTCAACTTTGGCGTCTGCGTACGTGCACGAGCCGCTGAGATCAGCTGGAACGGCGAGGCCTACTGCCTGGTGACCTGCCACGATCTGGCAACGGCCCCCCAATAATTATGCAGGCAAAAAAACGGAGCTGTGACCGAATTCGGTCATAGCTCCGTTTTTGTTCATCATTATAATATAGCTTACTCGGTTCTCAGTGCCACAACGGGGTCCTTCTTGGCGGCGCTGCGGGAGGGGATGATGCCGGCCACCAGGGTCA
>CAZDXX010000145.1:0-4546 GCA_964509595.1 uncultured Oscillospiraceae bacterium | reverse complement strand
TACAATTCATATTGTCTTCGCGAGACAAATACTTATCAGGAGGTCAGCAAGATGTTTAACTTTGATTGCAACTTTATTTGGCAGATTCTCTGCCAGCTGTGCGGTTTCGGCTGCTAAGCTGTTGCACGAGGACAGAAAAAAGATTTGAATATCATTAAGCTAAAAAGGAAGTGCAGGCCCTGCGCTTCCTTTTTTGAATCAATCTTTTAAGGCCGGCACGATATCAAAATACTCGATGGCCATGGCCAGATTGTTTTCTGAGGCGCCGAAGGTCATTCATATCGGTGTCTTCAGGGGATAGAAGATCGCCATGAGGAGTACGCTGACTACCAGCGCAGCGGTGATACCGGTACCGATGGATTTGTGGGCGTTTTCCGCGTCATTTTTACCTTGGCAGATGTTCGGATAGGCGGCGCAGCCGTCACCGAAACACCGGGCAAAGGCCTGAGCAATGACAAAGATGGGAAACACTACATCGGGGCGGCGTTACCCAGAGTGCTCAGTTCACTGTTGCCGATAAAAATTTGGTCACCAGATTGTAAACGGAACTGAGCAGCAGGGAAAGAATGCAAGGTATGGAGAACTTAAGAAGCAGCTTCAGAATGTTGCCCTCCCCCAGATAACGGTTTTCTTGCGTATGAGACATTGTATTACTCCTTCGATCAGTGATGGTTGGAGTCTTTTGGGGGAGAAACTGCCAAAACCATTTGATGAAAGAAAAATAGTGCGGAAATCGATTGGATTTCCACACTATTTTTTTACATAATCGACTTTCGAATTGTCCCCCAAAAGCGGTAATAGAGTCAAGAAAGAAAAAATAATATCTGCAAAGATGAAATTTGTCGCTATCAACCTTGCATTTTTGCAAGGAGCATCGTATAATAATTAAATTATGAAACCTTATCAGATCGGAGCGTCGTTTTATAATGGAAAAGACTTTGATTCCCCAGGGTTATGCACCTCTCTTGGGCTTATATGATACGCAAAAGGCCATCGGCCTGCTGCACCACCTGTTTGAAGATACGCTGGGCGGTGCCCTGCATCTGCGCCGCGTGTCTGCTCCCCTGTTCGTGGAGGCAGCTACCGGCCTGAATGATGATTTGAGCGGTGTGGAACGGGCAGTTGCATTTGATATTCCTGCTGCAGGCCGCGATGCTCAGGTCGTTCATTCTCTCGCTAAGTGGAAGCGTCTGGCACTGCATCGTTACCAGTTCTCTGTGGGTGAGGGACTGTACACCGACATGAACGCTATTCGTCGCGACGAGCTGCCGGATAACCTGCATTCGGTCTACGTGGATCAGTGGGACTGGGAAAAGGTCATTGCGCCCCGTGACCGTACCGTGGAGTATTTGAAGGAGACCGTCACCGCCATTGCCGGTGCCATCCGTGATACTCAGGATACACTGCGCTCCGTGTTTCCCCAACTGTGCGCGCTGCCCTTGGTAGATCGCGAGGTCAGCTTTGTGACTTCTCAGGAACTGGAAGACCTGTGGCCTGATTTTACTGGTAAGCAGCGTGAGGATGCTTGGGTGAAGGAACACCCCACTACCTTTATTATCGGTGTGGGCGGTGCATTGAAGTCCGGAAAGCCCCACGACAGCCGTGCCCCCGACTATGACGACTGGACTTTGAATGGTGACCTGATGCTGTGGAGTTCCGTCCTGGGTCGCGCTGTAGAGATTTCCTCCATGGGTATCCGCGTGGATGCAGAGGCTATGGATCGCCAGCTGAGCATTGCCGGCTGTGATGACCGCCGCGAACTGCCCTTCCACAAGATGCTTCTGAACGGCCAGTTACCCCTGACCATCGGCGGCGGTATCGGTCAATCCCGTTTGTCCATGCTGCTGCTTGGCAAGGCTCATATTGGTGAAGTGCAGGTCAGCGTCTGGGATGACGAGACGGTTCAGACCTGCCAGAATGCAGGCGTGATTTTGCTGTAAAATTTTATCGGAGAACGCAAACGGCTGCTGTCGGAATATCGAACCGACAGCAGCTGTTTTTATGAAACCCTTTTGTAACGAAAACACTTCCCAAATCTGGTACAATAAAGCCATTAAAGGAGGTGTTTTCCGTGAAGCGTACAGTTTCCGCTTTGCTTTGCGCATTTTTTCTCATTACCCTGACGGCTTTGCCTGCGTCGGCCAACTCGGCCCAGACCAGGTGGGATGGCGTGTCCTCTACGGGTGCGATTATTTCCGACGGGGACTGCCCCATTGTGGTGGAGCATGAATTGCTTACCTTTGATCTGCAGGAGTTCCCTAAGAGTTACTACCAGGGGCCGGCTGACTTTTTGGCTTACACTGGAAGTGTGACGGCGGAATATACTTTTTATAATCCTTCCGATTATACCGTTACCGCTGCATTGTTGTTCCCTTTTGGCCACGAGCCAGACTACGCTGGGAACTCTTCCGGAGATGCGAGTGGTGCAGATACAGGAAAATTTGGTGTGAGTATCAATGGTGGATATATTGAAGCTGACTTGCGTCATTCCTGGTCACCCTACTCCGACCAGTTCGAGCTGGAAAAGGATCTGGCTCTGCTCCACGACGGTTTTATGGAGGACGAATTTTATGACCCTGATCTGGCGGTGACCAAGTATACCTTCTCCGCTGGTGGGGTGGATACGAAAACCTATTCTGCGGCAAACGCTGCGTTTGATATGGATCGAAATGACTCTGAGCGAAGGATTTATTTCGTCCAGCAAAACGGTGGACATACTCAGGGTGACGGCGATTTTCGTGTGGAAACATGGGTGAAGAATGGTGAGGTCTTTACGGTGTATGTCATCGGTGAGGACTACGACACATTCCCGGAATGGACGTTTTACCAAAACGGCGGCTCGGAGGATGGGGAGGAGATCGACGGAACCATGACCCTGACTGGCAAGGAGTCCCTGACGTTTCGGGAGCTTGCCATGTCCGAGTGGAATGAGAAATCCGGAGTGTCTGAGACCGATTGGTACAACGCTGTTGTTGTCATGCTGGAGCAGAGCGAGCAGTGGAACGGCAGCAACCTGTATTTGGATTATACCTACTCTCTGGATCTAACGTCCTATCTCATGCGTTGGTACGAGTATGAGATTACATTGGAGCCGGGAGAGCGCATCACCAATGCGGTTACTGCCCCCATGTACCCAGACATCAACGGACAATATGAACCGCCCATCTACACCTACACCTATCTGTTATCCCCGGCACAGACCTGGGTGGAGTTTGGGACGCTGGAAATCGTGGTGAACACGCCATATTACATGACTGAGTGTGAAATGGGTGAGTTTATCAAAACGGATACCGGCTATACCCTGACCTTGGATGGTTTGCCGGAGGGGGAGCTGGAATTTATACTGTGCTCCAAGGAAAAGCCGAAAAAGGACGTCAATTACGGCTATCTGAAGTTTTATCTGATTCCCATCGGTATTGTAATTCTGATCGTGGTCGCAGGAGTGGTGGCCATCTGGAAACGAGTACGGAAACGTAAGTGAAAATAAGAATTGCCGCCTTCGGAAGAAGACGGCAATTTTTTATCTCCACTGAATTTCCGGTTTGGGACGATGGGGAATATTGCGATATGGCTCATTGTCCGGGGTGCCGGAGAGCAGGACAGCGTAGACACCGTGGCCTTCCGGGATGCCCAGAAATTCGCGAGCCTCCGGGCAGATATCTACAGCGCGGCGCAGATAGCCGCCCCAGCAGGTGCCGATGCCCTGCTTGTTTAGCAGCAATTCGGCAGTAGTGGCGGCAATGACTGTGTCAGTTTCAGGATTGGCAGCGCTGTGAGCGTTGTGGCCAACGATGACGCAGCTGGCACCGCAGGTCACAGGATCGCGGGGGCCCTTCACCAGTTTGGTCAGCACTTTGATGCGAGGTTTATCCTTGGCCCAGTCCAATACAATGCACAGTAATTCCTGAACCTGTTCTTTTCCATAAACGACTGACCAACCGTATGTACGTTCGTTTTTGCCGGTGGGAGCCCAGGCGGCCAGTTCCAGAGCGGTGGTAATGACCTCTTTGGACGGGGGAGTGTCCTTGAAGTGACGAGTGGAACGGCGCATAGTTACAAGACGCTCCAGTTCACCTTCGGGTATGGGGGGATAAAGATCTATACCCTCTTGCCGGATGGCTTTTTGAGGGCAAACGGCAGCGCAGTGCCAACACTCCATGCACTGACGTTTCGGATTCAGCACTGGCTCACCGTTTTCGTATGTGATCAGCGCCGCGGGGCATACCCGTGCGCACAAGCCGCAGGAAATACAGAGGTCACGGTTCAATTCCAACATGGCAAAGCCTCCTATTCCTATATATTTTATATATAGAAAAGAAAAAAGGCAAGCCTGTTTCAGGCTTGCCCCAGTTTGTCAAAAAAACTCGTTGGAGTTCGCGTCCGCAGACGCGAATCAAGACAAATTCGTTTTCTGACGCGACATGTGCGTGGCAGACAGCACAGCCGTTGGCGGCTTTGCCGCCTTACGGATGTGGCGTGCCCCTTGCGGGTAAAACACTTCTCGCCTCGCAAACGTGCAAATCGTCTTTCTCACGCGGACGATTTG
>CAZDXX010000144.1:0-4559 GCA_964509595.1 uncultured Oscillospiraceae bacterium | reverse complement strand
CGTAAAAATTTATTGCATACAGATCAGCCTTGGTTCTGTGCTTCGACAAGACGGACACCACAGTACATCTCGCGCAGCTTGGGCTTTTCGATTTTACCTGTGGCGTTGCGAGGAACCGGAGCAAAGATGATCTTACGGGGACGCTTATAACGGGGAAGACCGAGGCAGTACTCATTGATTTCTTCTTCAGTGCATTCCATGTCATCTTTGATTTGGATGATAGCAGCTGCGATCTCACCCAGACGCTTGTCCGGCAGTCCGATAACGGCAACATCGTGGATCTTCGGGAAGGCAGACAGGAAGGATTCGATTTGGACGGGGTACAGATTCTCACCACCGGAAATGACAACGTCCTTCTTACGGTCGACCAGGAAGATGAAGCCATCTTCATCCTGCTGAGCCATATCGCCGGTACGAAGCCAACCATCCTTCAGAACATGATCGGTTGCTTCCTGATCGTGATAATAACAAACCATGACGCCCGGGCCTTTGACACAGAGCTCGCCAACTTCACCCTTGGGAACGATCTCACCCTGCTCGTTAGTGATCTTGACCTCCCAGCCGTAACCGGGAACGCCGATGGCACCGACTTTATGAATGTTTTCCAAACCCAGATGGACACATCCCGGTCCGGTAGATTCAGACAGACCGTAGTTAGTGTCGTATTTGTGGTTGGGGAAGTACTCTATCCAATGACGAATCAGGCTGGGCGGGACAGGCTGAGCACCGATGTGCATCAGGCGCCACTGATCAAGTTTGTAATCTGCGATTTTCAGGTCGCCGCGATCCAGTGCAGCCAGAATGTCCTGAGCCCAGGGTACCAGCAGCCAAACATTGGTACAATGCTCCTGAGATGCGGCATCAAAAATAGCTTTGGGAGAATTGCCTTTCAGCAGAACCGCTTTGCTTCCAGTAAACAGGGAACCAAACCAGTGCATTTTTGCACCGGTATGATACAGAGGAGGAATGCAAAGGAACACATCCTCATGAGTGATCTCGTGATGATATGCTTCCATGCGTGCCGCCTGAAGCAGTGCGAGATGACGCTGCAGGATAGCCTTGGGGAAGCCGGTAGTACCGGAGGAGAAATAGATAGCAGCCTCGTCCTGATCATCGATCAGGACCTTGGGTGCCATGCTGGAGCAGTTTGCGGCGGCAGAGTGGTAATCCGCTGCGAAGGAGGGACAGGAGTCTCCAACGAACATCAGCAAACGTTCGCGGCCCAGTTCAGCTGCAATCGATTCAACGCGACCGATAAACTCGGGGCCAAAGAACAAAACATCGACATCAGCCAGCTTTACACAGTAGCTGATCTCATCAGCGGCGTAGCGGAAATTCAGGGGCACCGCAATTGCTCCGGACTTCAGAATGCCAAAATAAATAGGAAGCCACTCCAGGCAATTCATCATCAGAATGCCGACTTTTTGTCCCTTCTTGATACCAATGCCCAGAAGCATATTGGCAACGCGATTGGCCTTTTCGTCAAATACAGACCAAGTGATTTCACGACGGTAGGGAGCAGTAGAGGTGGGCTGAATCAGTTCATATTCTTTCCAAGTCACACGCTGGGCTTCTTGTACCTCAGGATTGATTTCAACCAGCGCAACTTCGTTTCCGTACAGTTTGCTGTTTCTTTCCAGCAGATCAGTAATAGGCAAGAGGGTTCGCTCCTTTCAGAAAAAGCAAATATTTGCTTTAAATCATTAAAGAATATGATAAAGGATAAACGATGTAAAGTCAAGCCGGGAATTTGAGTAGTAGTGAAAAAATCAGGAGAAAGGAAAGGCGGTTCTTGCAGGGAAAGGTCGGTTGTGATAGTATGGATGAGAAATTGAGGTGAAGTGCCATGACAGCTTGCAAAACATTGATCAATGCGATTGAACAAAAATCATATGACGATGTATTTGCGGCATTATATACACCAAGCGATTCTTCCGTCGGGCTGGATGCGGTAAGGGCACGTGCCGTTAAGGTTTTGAACGGATTTTGTGCCGCTTTTGACCCGCTGGGATGCAGAGAAGCAGCATTGTTCAGCGCGCCCGGAAGAACGGAGATAGGCGGTAATCATACAGATCACCAGCACGGCTGTGTTTTATGCGGTAGTCTTGATTTGGATATGCTGGCCTGCGTTTCACAAAACGCAACTATGATCATTAGCATTCATTCAGACGGGTATTCTGACGTTGAGGTGGATTTAGAAAATCTATCACCGGTTGCATGTGAAGTTAACACAACAGCCGCATTGGTACGCGGAGTAGCGGCAAAAATCACGGAATTGGGTTATCCGGTACGGGGGTTCGATGCTTATGTTGTATCAGATGTACTGGTTGGCTCCGGAATGTCTTCTTCTGCGGCGTTTGAAGTGCTGGTCGGAAATATCATCAATCACTTGTTCTGCGGCGATAGACTAGATTCGATCGAGATCGCAAAAATCGGACAATATGCGGAAAATGTTTATTTTGGGAAACCATGCGGATTGATGGATCAAATGGCTTCTTCAGTCGGTGGTATTATATCAATTGATTTTGCAGATCCTCTGGATCCTGTCGTTCGAAAGGTAAATTATGATTTTACAGAATCAGGATATGCACTCTGTATCATTGACACTGGTTCATCCCATGCTGATTTGACCGGTGATTACGCCGAAATTCCCCGGGAAATGGGTGCGGTGGCAGAGTTTTTTGGGAAGAAAGTCCTTCGTGATGTTCCGGAAGGGGATTTTTATACGGCGATTCCGGTACTGCGTGAGAAATGCGGAGACCGCGCGGTCCTGCGAGCAATGCATTTTTATGAAGATAATTCCCGGGCTAACAACGAGGCTTCCGCTCTTGAGCGCGGCGATTTGAATGAGTTCCTTGCACTGGTTAATGCCTCCGGTATTTCTTCAAGTTTGAATTTACAAAACACATGGTCGGTTTCCGATCCTAAAAATCAAGCTATTTCTGTGGCATTGGCAGTTGGCCGAAGATTGTTAAATGGCAACGGAGCTATTCGTGTTCATGGAGGCGGCTTTGCCGGGACAATTCAGGCATTTGTGCCACATGAATTATTGAGCGAATTTAAATCCGGTATGGAAGATCTGCTGGGAGCGGGGAAGTGCCATATCGTGCGCATCCGTCCACAGGGTGGTTGTGTTGTGTTGGAGTGATAAATAATATGAGAGATTCAGCAATCAAGGCGTTGACTGACTATGCTGTGCGCACGGGATTGATCGATGCAAGTGAATACATCTGGGCGGTTAATACCATTCTTGATGTGCTTAAGCTGGATGGCTGTGAGATTCCGGAGAAGAGCATGGACGGTGACTTGCAGCAGATTCTTGATGTTTTGCTGGATGACGCGTATTCACGAGGAGTTTTAGCAGAAAACTCTGTTGTATATCGTGATTTGCTCGATACGGAACTAATGGGCCGTTTGACACCTCGTCCCGCACAAGTGATCCAACAGTTTGACCGATTGTATCAAGATGATCCTCAGTCAGCCACTGATTGGTATTATCGTTTCAGTCAGGACACGAACTATATCCGGCGTGATCGAATTGCGAAGGATATGCAGTGGAAAGTGGACACGGAGTATGGACAGATGGATATTACGATCAACCTGTCCAAACCGGAAAAAGATCCAAAGGCCATCGCTGCGGCACGTGATTTGCCTGTATCGGAATATCCCAGATGCCAGCTTTGTGCGGAGAATGAAGGATATGCCGGACGCGTAAATCACCCGGCACGTCAAAATCACCGAATTATTCCGATCACGATCAACGGGTCGCCATGGTTTATGCAGTATTCTCCTTATGTATATTATAATGAACACTGCATCTGTTTGAATGTTGAGCACACTCCCATGAAAATCGACCGCGTCTGCTTTGCAAAGCTGCTTGATTTTGTTCGTCAGTTTCCGCATTACTTTGTTGGTTCTAATGCTGATCTTCCGATCGTAGGCGGTTCGATTTTGGCTCATGATCATTTTCAGGGCGGACGGTATACGTTTGCCATGGAAATAGCCCCGATCGAGACGTGTTATGTATTTGACGGATATGAGGATGTTGAAGCCGGCATTGTGAAATGGCCCATGTCGGTGGTTCGTATTGCCTCCGCAGATGCAGAGCGTCTGGTTGATCTCGCCGGCAAGATTCTGGCCGCTTGGCGTGGATATACGGACAAACAGGCTATGATCTTTGCTGAAACAGACGGTGTGCTGCATAATACTATTACGCCCATTGCGCGCAAACGAGGCGAGAAGTATGAGCTTGATCTTGTTCTGCGTAACAATCTGACAACGAAGGAGCATCCGCTCGGTTTATATCATCCCCATGCTGAGCTGCATCATATCAAAAAAGAAAACATCGGATTGATCGAGGTGATGGGTTTGGCTGTTCTTCCGGCACGCTTGAAAGAGGAGCTGACGCTTGTGGCGCAAGGAATCTTGGCCGGTAACGATTTGCGTGTGGATGAGCGCACAGAAAAGCACGCCGATTGGGTCGATTCCTTTGTTGGCAAATACGAGATCACCGAACAAAATGCACTTGAAATTGTAAAGAAAGAAACCGGTCTGGTCTT